>NZ_JBFTRG010000010.1:0-276521 GCF_056399425.1 Variovorax sp. 01N429
CAAGGGCATGGACATCTCAGGGTTCTCACAGCTTCAACTCAACGCGATCGCGAGACAATTGAACGAGAGGCCGCGCAAGACGCTCGGTTTCCATACACCGGCTGAGATGTTCAGCGAATGTGTTGCATCGACCGGTTGAATCCGCAGCCAGTAGCGGGTGTTCCCACCGGACGCGTCGACCGTGGGAGCGAAACGCGCCTCGGGAGCGCTCGCGCTTCGCGTTGGCGGCAATTCCGCGGTCTACATGCAGCAGGCCCGAACCAGTCGGCTCGGTGCGGAGCCGAGAAACGACGCAATGCGCGACACTGTTTTCACCGGCGCTTGGCCTCGGTGCTGGCTGCGCATAGTTCGCTCGTGAGCCAAAACTCGACGACCTCCTGACACCAGCGAAGCAACTTCGTTCCGGGAAGCTGCAACCTTAGTGGGAGTCGTTCTGGGTTATGCCGCACATCGCGTTTGACTGCCCGAACGGTACGCCCAAGGACGCGGGCCAACTCGTCAACTTCCAACAACGTCGACGGCGAAAGCGCCTCCTGCCGCTTAGAGCCGCGTTCAAAAATCTCGGTCATGTCAGTCACCAACCTGCTTGCCTGCCGGGCGCTGCCGCCGGTCCTAGCTCGCCAACGCCGCCGAGAGACGCGCCCAAGCCCCAGAACGATTGGTCAACGATGTCGGCCGAGCGATTCTCCCGCAACAACTTCGCTGCTTCTAGCAACTCGGATAGCCGCTGCGACCGCGAACGGGCCGAGCGAGTCGGCGCTTCCGCGGCAGCGCGAAACCAGCCAGTGTGATTTTCGATGCTGATGCAGAGGCACCCTGCGCGCGATTTGCTCGCAAGCAGCAACTCCATCCGTCCGAGCATGAGGCAGTCCCTCACCCAAGCACGTGCTTGGCGGCCAACCAGCGGCACCAAGACGCGTAACTCGGCCCCCTCGCTTCGAAGCGTCGGGATGACGATTGGCGTGCCGCTGGGAAGCAGCATCAGGTCCAGCGTACATGTCATGTCCGGCGAACTCAGAACTTGGACGTGTTCGTCAGAGATTGGAACGTGGAGCAGGTAGCTTACGAAATTGCCAACACGGGCGGCGGCCTTTGATGGAGGCAGGAGATGGGCGAGGTTGAGGCATTCAATGGCAGGGTTGGGGAAGCGCACGGTAGGTCCTTTTGGATGGGGACGAACGTATAGCAGTGCCATTTAAACGGGGCTTCCTGTTGTAGTTTAGAAGCCCATGCGAACCGGCGGACGTCAAGCTCGAGGCGGCTGCGGACGCAATGTCAATTGAAGTGCTCGTCCCGAAGCCGCCGTACCGCCAGCCTGCATTCTCGGGAACTTGGCAGTTGCGGAGATGGCGGAATTTCGTCGGGATTGCATTGCAAGTCTCGTCTGATGTCTCCAAGGCTTCGGTCATGGATTTCCGCCAGTTCGATTGGTTCGCGCGGCGGAGCCTCATCAAGAGCAGCGATGTGGCTCAGGTAGAAAAGCACTGGCTCCTGGCCAAGATCCTTTGCTGGGCTTCGGGTGGAGACGAATTGAATGCTGATGGCCAACGAGTTTGCGGTCATGAAATCGTCGGGATGAAAGGGGCGTCCCGCCCCTCTCATCCGCAAAGGCGCCCGCTAAAGAACGCAGGCCGGCAGGAACTCAGGAAACGGCGCCCAGTTCACAGCGAGCCGCCTGACGCCACAGCGCAGTTCATAACGCATGAAAAGCCACGGACGTTCACCGTAGCGCTCCGCAGTTCGCTTGGATTTCTCGACGTAGTCCTGGTTGCCGACATAAGGCGCTTTCTTCGCTGCTGCCATCGCAGCCTCAGACCGACGGAGCGTTTCTGCATGCGCAGAGAACTGTGTCACGACAAACTGTTG
This sequence comes from Variovorax sp. 01N429, assembly GCF_056399425.1. NCBI lineage: Bacteria > Pseudomonadati > Pseudomonadota > Betaproteobacteria > Burkholderiales > Comamonadaceae > Variovorax > Variovorax sp. 01N429. Next base: position 1,867 of record NZ_JBFTRG010000010.1, read on the forward strand.
GCCCGCGACGATGGCGATTGGGACGTCACCAGTTCCCGTTGTTTGCAGGTTGTGCCTCGACAGGTTGAGGAGATGGGAGAGTTCCACCCATAGGGTCAAGGGGAGCGCCGGCGCGGCGACGTCTACGGACATGGAAAGGTACGCGTCCTGCGCGTCGAGTCCGACATCTGCGTGCACCACGATTTCGGGGCGTGCACTTCCAAGGGCGATGAGGTTGCTCTCCCAATCGCGCTGCAGGGAGATGAGCACAGCCCGCTTGTGCGCAGTCGATTCCGGCTCCGCAGACGGAATGCTACTGGCCGCAATGACGGATGCTGCTGCGGGAGGGGTCACCGCCTTGAGCCTGGTGCGGTATTGCTTTGTCGCGTCCGTGCGCATCTGGGCACATTGAACGGTCAGGAATGGGTGGTCAAACAGGGAGTGCGTGGTAAGCGAAGTCATAGAGATTTTGAGTGAGTTAACGGTGTCTTCAGCGTTTCAGCCGGACCGTCTGTTTAGGGCACGCTTTTAGGCATCCCCCCCTCTCGCTGCGCGTGCGGCTCGCTCTCACTTCCGGGCCGTTCTGCTCATCAAAGCTCGTTCAAGGCAGTTGCACAAATGAGCGGTGACGGGCGGCGCCGGAGGGGGCGCCGAACTATTCCAAGCTTCATCGGAACATCTCGTATAGGACCAAGCGGCGGTGGACCACGCGCACCTATAGGGTGCTGCGGAGCCAGCGATAAACAGGTGGTTCCTATAGGACGGTGTGGCCTAAGGCCGCCGCCTCATCAACCGTCTATGGAACCCAGGAATGCCGCGTCATACCACCCCCGTTACCCACATGTCCGTCTCTGAAGCTACAGCCCACAATCCAGAACTTCCGCACATCCTCAAGGCGATGAGCGTTAGCGCCGCCCGGGTGAACCAGCAGGCTGCTTCTGTAACTGTTCCGCGTGATTGCCTCGAAGCACTCGCCGGCACGACGAAGGCGGCCATCGTTGTCACCCTGCCGGGCGACGCCGTTTTGGACGTATCCCAGATGCTCGAGGGTCCGCTCCAAGTCTTCAACCACCAGTCCACAGACCTTCTGACAGCAAGGACGATTCTGTCCATCGGCCATGAGGGCAACGAGCTGTGGCTGGACAGCTGCCACCTGCCCGACGCTTTGGACTACGACGACAAAAGCTTTGTCGTCGTGGTCACCCGCGGTGATTCGCTCTGGCGCAAGTGCTTCGCGCCCGCGGATTTCGATGAACTCGTCTGTGACTTGAGAAGCCATGAGGCCAGCTCGGGTCTGAATTACAGGCCGTACCGAATCTGGACGGACGAGCAGTTGGAAGAGGCCGCCATGCTTGCGATGCAAGAGCCGACTGAGCCGACACCCTTGATGCCACTGGCACTGTGCTTTGGGTTGGAGTAGCTTGCACGGGCCCGACGCGCGGGAAAGGGTCGCCGGGCCGTGATGCTGACATTGGCTGCGCGGTGCTACCGCCGGACCAGCTGCCGCCCTCCACAAGAATCTAGTGGTGATGCCCGACCGCTGGCGACATCAGACACCATCTGGTATTGAATTCCATCCAGAAGTGACCCAGTGCGCCCGGCGATTGGAGTGAACCCCTCCAGCTGAACCGCCGAGAGTCGGAAGTAAGCCGCTTGCTGGATCAGCTGGTTTTGGAACTCGTCTGGGGATTCAGGCGGTCTCCGGTAAGCGGCCAGTCGCCCCACCTTGAGATCTGAAGCCAAGCCGGAGACCATGCTGTCCATCTAAGTTAGCTGGACACCTATGGACGTCAATCGGAAGCAACGCCGCCGTCACAGCGCGGCGTTCAAGGCGCAGGTTCTGGCGGCATGCGCGGAGCCTGGCGCCTCGGTCGCTGCGGTCGCGCTGTCGTTCGGGCTGAACGACAACCTCGTGCATCAATGGCGTCGCGGCCGTGGGGCGAGCCCAGTGCGAGCGGCAGCATCGAAGACGGTTGCCGAGCCTGCGCCGGAGTTTGTTGCGCTGTCGTTGCCGGTGCCACCGGCAGCACCAGCGCCATCACGCACGGCGGATGCGCCCCCCGAGACGATTCGGCTCGAGCTCAAGCGCGGTGCTCTGGGCGTCAGCGTTATATGGCCGGTCTCGGCGGCGGCCGAGTGCGCGGCCTGGCTGCGCGAGCTGTTGCGATGATTCGCATCGACGCCCTGTGGCTGTGCACCCAGCCACTGGACATGCGTGCCGGCGCCGAGCGCCTGATGGCTCATGTCGTGCATGCTCTCGGCAGTGCTCGTGCGCACCACGGCTACTTATTCGCCAACGTGCGGGCCACCCGTATCAAGCTTCTCGTGCACGATGGCTTCGGCGTGTGGTGTGCCGCCCGAAGACTTAACGCCGGCCGCTTCGTGTGGCCGAGCGAGAGCAGCGCCTCAGTGCCGCTGTCGTTGACCCAGGCGCAGTTCGATGCGCTGGTGGTGGGACTGCCTTGGGAGCGCCTGCCAGAGATGAGTGTGATCACGCGGCTATAGGCTCGCAGCAGCGAGCGCGTTGACAGCGCAACTCCCAATGACGCGAAGCAGCCGGGCTTGCATGATGGGAACCCATGCAGGACCTGCGCAACCTCAAGGATGAAGACCTCGAAGGTCTGACCCCTGAGGAAGTCACGGCGCTTGCCCAGAAGATGCTGCAGCACATCCAGCGCCAGGCGCAGGACATCCGCCTGAAAGACGCCAAGCTCGAGAAGCTCACGTTCGAACTGGCACGTCATAAGGCTTGGAAGTTCGGTGCGAAGTCCGAGGCGATGAGCGCCGAGCAGCGCCGGCTGTTCGAGGAGACACTGGCCGAGGACGAAGCCGCTCTGCAGGCACTACTGGAGCAGGCGAAGGGCACGCAGGCAGAAGACGACGCCTCCTCGTCCAAGCGCAGGCCACGACGCCAGCCTCTGCCCGACCATCTGCGTCGCGTGCAGCACAACCATGAACCCGCAGACACCGCCTGCCCGAGCCCGGGCTGCGGCAAGCCGATGGTGCGCGTGGGCGAGGACATCAGCGAGAAGCTGGACATCGTGCCGGCGGAGTTCTTCGTTCATCGCCACGTCTATGGCAAGTGGGCGTGCCGCTGCTGTCAGCGCCTGGTGCAAGAAGCCGTCGAGCCGCAACTCATCGACGGCGGCATGCCCGCGGCGGGCCTGGTGGCGCACACACTGATCAGCCGCTTCGTGGATCACCTGCCGTACTACCGTCAGGAGGCCATCAACGCGCGCTCGGGCGTGCACACGCCGCGCTCGACGTTGGCGGCCTGGTCTGGCCGTGGTGGAGCGGCATTGGAGCCGCTGTACGACGCGCACAAACGCTTCGTGCTCTCGGCTCGGGTGCTGCATGCCGACGACACGCCGGTGGCCCTGCTCGACCCGGGTCGGGGCAAGACCAAGAAGGCCTACGTCTGGGCCTACGCGCGCGGAGCCTTCGATCCGGTGCCGGGAGTGATCTACGACTTCTGCGAGGGGCGAGGCGCGCAGTTCCCCATCGCGTTCCTCGGCACGGCGCAAGGCGCTCAGGACGAGCGAAGTTGGCGCGGCACGCTGGTGCGCGATGAATATAGGGCCTACGACAGCGTGATGAGCGCCGAGGCCGGTCGCACGGCCGCGGGGTGCCTTGCTCACGCGAGACGCAAGTTCGATGAGTTGCTGCTCGTCTCGGGCAAGAGCGCCGTCGCGCAGGAGGCACTGCGTCGCATCGCAGAGATCTATCGGCTGGAGCGCAAGCTGTCGGTGCTGACGAGCGAGGAACGACTGGCGAGCAGGCGCAGCGATGCGAAGACGTTATGGACGGACCTGCATGAATGGCTGCGGGTGGAGCGAAGCCGCGTGCCCGACGGAAGCGCCACGGCCAAGGCCCTGAACTACAGCCTCAACCACTGGGAAGCGCTGACGCGCAACCTGCTCGACGGGGACGTGAACGTTGACAACAACAGCCTCGAGAACCTGATCCGCCCATGGGCGGTCGGCCGGCGTGCGTGGCTCTTCGCGGGCAGCGCGCTCGCCGGCCAGCGTGCCGCGATCGTGATGAGCCTGGTCCAGTCGGCCAAGCTCCAAGGGCACGACCCGTGGGCTTACCTCAACGATGTCCTGACCAGGCTGCCCACACAGCTGAACAGTCGCATCGACGAACTGCTTCCTCACAACTGGCAATCCTCGCGCTGAGGTTCAACTCGCAGCGGCTATCCACGGCCGGCGGGGTGGGAGAACGGGACGCTTACCCTTAGCGAGTTGACTCGCGCCGGTGGTGTCCCTCTGGCACTCCGGCGACGGGTCCCGTCCCCGCGAAGGTGGCGCCGGCGTCAATGCTGCTTCTTGTAAGTGAACCCGCTGCGAAGCGTGGCACTCTGTCCGTCTGCATTGGTTACCACGACATCCACGTCACCGGCCGCGTGCGCCGGGACAGCTGCACTCACCCTCGTGCTACTAGAGACGACGACATTGGTTGCGGCGACCCCCCCAAAGACAACGGATGCGCCGGTCGCGAATCCGGTTCCCTGCAGTGTCACCGTCGTTCCCGCTGATCCATTGCCAGGAGCGACATTCTTGAGGCTCGGCGACGCGCTTTTTATCCCGTAGACAGCCACCTGGCTTGACCAAGTCGCCAGATACACCTTCCCATTGGCGACGAGCGGGGGCACGAACTTCGCAAGGTTCCCGAAGCCGTCGCTAGCTGCGTTCATGGTCGTATTCCATAACTCGTTGGCTACATTTCCAGCGTCAAAGGCATGCAGCACACCGGGAACAGGAGGATTGTTTTCTGCATCACCGCCTCCGGCGGTCGTCGCCCAGATCACGCCGCTGCCCGGCGTGTCGCCATTCGCGGACAGTGCGAGGATGCCCCCGGGGAAAATCTGGTTGGTGGCGCTGCCCTGCGCGCTGGGATTCGCCGCGAACATGCGTCCATCAAAAGGGTACGCCTTGAGTCGGTCGTTCACGCCCCAGTTATAGAGAAGCGGACCACCGTTTGCCGCCGAGCGTTGCCAGTACACGGGCCCACCCCGGAACTCGGAAGCGGAGATGCGTTCCTTCTGGACAACCTGGCTGTCCGTTGCGTTGTATTTGCCAAGATTGTTTGTGTCGAGGGCGTACAGGTCGCCTGTCTTGCCGCCCCCCACAAGAAGGCCCGTTCCAGGGATCAGCAGCGGACCGGAACTGGTGAAATCCAGATCCTGCTCGTCCAGTACGCCCCAATTGCCTGGGGTAAACCAGTCAACCAGCCTCAAGGCGCTTGTCGGATCGAGTTTCAGCACGCTTTCGCTGAAGTTATTGACGCCGTCATAACCGTTTCCGTAGCCGTTGCCCACAAAGGCATAAACGAAGCCAGCGCTGTCGACCACCGGTGGCCGCCCCGATTGCCAGACTCCGCCGCCCCTGTTGCCGGTCGTGACGGTCGCAAAGACTCCGCTCTGAGTCAGCGTCGTCTTGTCGTAAGCCATCATCCATCCGACATAGCCGCCGGCATATTCCTCTTCGACTGCGCCGAAACCGAAAACGACCTGGTTGCCGGAAAGCGCCAGCGAGACCCGCTGTGTCTGATAACGCCCATCGAACGTCGATCCACCATAGGTCGCGCTGATCTTCACGCCGGAACCCGGTCGCGTCGCGCCGCTCGTGATGTCGACAGCGTGGAGTCGGTACACCATCGTGTTGCCCTCCAGGGTGCACGCAATCAGGTACATCGTGTTGGTAGGCCGATCGATGACGGGCGTGCTCAAGATGCCCAGATTGCCGGTGATGTTGCGGTTCCCAGCAAACGCGAAGTTGGCGATCGGCACTGGCGTCGCGCCGACGGCATTCGCAAAATTGATTGTCCAAAGCGGTGCACCGGCGACGTCCGCGTCGAACGCGTAAAGCGTGTCGCTCATGGTCGCCACGTACAAGACGTTGTGCACCCCTCGATTGGAAATGGTGATGCCCGGCACATATAGCGGTTGTGCGAAGACGACATCGTCAACTGGCAACTTGAACAACATGCCGAACTTACTTGAATTGACGTTCGACGTATTGAGCACGGTCTCCGAGAGAGTCGCACCCGTCACGCCCGGGTCGTATCCACGCTGGAGGACCGGAACTTGCGCGCTTGATGGCTCGACGAATAGGAACGCCAGCGGGATTGCGATCCACGCCAGTGCCCGACGGGCACACAAAGGCAGGTCTGTCCAAGGCGGCGAAGGATTCAGCAGCGAATTGCTGGGCAAGTGTGCGGTCACAGCATGTCCCCTTGTATTGATGAGAATCCGTAGTCGGCTACGCGACTAGGAAGCGCACCAGCGCGGCCAACAAACCGACGGCAGCGAACGCTCCGACAGTTGTCGCCACCAGGCCCGCTGATCCAACGTCCGTTGGATTCCGTCCCGAAGCGACGTGGGAGGCAGATTTGGCGGAAGCCAGTTCGACAGCGGGTTCGACGGGGGTGCTAAACGGGCTGTAGATGGCGCCTGCGGAATCGTTGGCGCCCCACTGGTCGATTTGATCGACAGATGGTCGCAACGGGCTTGTCTCGACCGGCCGAACACGGACATTGCCGGCTTCGGCTTCGGCTTCGACTGCGAACAGAGGCGCGCCGTGCGTCGAAAGCAGTGCCGCAAGGCCCAGGCCTGCTTGAGCAAAGAGGATTCGAGCTTTCTTCATGGTCACGCAGTGCCCCTCTGCTGGCGGAACCCGCCTCGCTCAGCGGCCTAAAGTTTTACGCCTCGCGCGAAGGCATCTCAATATCACCAACGGCCTACGCCAAAGTCAAACCAAAGGTCGCGCCTTCGGCCCGTCACTTGACCTTTGGCTTCATCGTGGTGACCTTGTACACCGCACCGTGCTTGTCGTAGGTCGTCCAGATTCCGACTTGCACCCCAAGCTCGAAGTGCCCCGAGCGCATGCGAACGCCGTCCTTGCGGAACCATTCCCAATAGCCGTTCAGCAACCCATCGAGCATCTGACCGCGCGCACGGACCGCACCGTCCTTGAAGTATTCGATTCGCTCTTCCGGTACTGGCACTTGGTCTCCTATGTCCGCTGTTGGCCCGGGTTCCGACTTTAGTTCCCGAGGAGCAGTCGAACGGCTGCTGTAGCATCCTCGCACCTACGCGGCTCTCCAACAGCCGTCCCGAGACCCATCAGAACCCACAAACGCCATGCCGTACATGTTGCTCATTGTCGAACCGGTCGGCCAGCGGGAAGAGCGTGGACTTGAAAGCGGTCGCGCGGTCTACCAACGCATGCTCGACTTCAACGAAACACTGCGGGCCGACGGCGTGCTGATGACGACCAGTTCCCTGGGGACAGCGGCCACGCGCCTGCACAAGCCTCAGGCGGCGCGCCCCGCTCAGGTGATCGACGGCCCGTTCGCCGAGGCCAAGGAAATGATCGGCGGCTTTTTCCTGCTGAACTGCCAGACGCGGGAGCAGGCGTTGGCCTGGGCTGAGCGGTGCCCTGCGGCTGAGTGGGCGACAGTCGAAGTGCGCGAGACGGGTCCCTGCTACACCTGAGACCTCCCCACGGCCGCGCACCCTTGGCTGCCGAGGTCTTTTTTTCAGGCAATCGCAATCTCGTTGTCGATTTCAGGCCGTGCCGTTCGTCGTATTCGTATGAGGCCGCCAGAATCTGCAAGTCACACCACCCGCGGCCTCTGCAATGGAACCACCCAACCTGGAGATTCAATCATGCGAGTCATGGTCATGGTCAAGGCGACCAAGGATTCCGAAGCCGGCGTCATGCCGAGCGCCCAATTGCTGGCGGACATGGGCCGCTATAACGAAGAGCTGGTCAAGGCCGGCGTTCTTCTCGCTGGCGAGGGGCTGCGCCCGAGTTCAGCCGGCGCTCGCGTCCGGTTCGCCGGCTCGTCGCGCGAGGTGATGGACGGGCCCTTCACCGAAACCAAAGAGCTGGTGGCCGGCTACTGGCTCTGGCAGGTGCGCTCGATGGACGAGGCCATCGAATGGGTCAGGCGCTGCCCCAACCCCATGCCGGGCGAATCCGAGATCGAAATTCGGCCGGTCTTCGAAGCCGCGGATTTCGGCGAGGCATTTACGCCGGAGCTGCGCGAGCAGGAAGAGCGCTGGCGCGCTGACGCGGGCAAGTCGGCGACCTGAGTCCGGCTACCGCACTATCGGACATGGCGAATGACCTGCACCGCGCCATCGATGCGGTCTGGCGTATCGAGTCGGCCAAGATCGTCGCCGGCGTTGCGCGCGTGGTGCGCGATGTCGCGCTGGCCGAGGAACTGGCCCAGGACGCGCTGGTGGCTGCGCTGGAGCATTGGCCGCGATCGGGCCTGCCCGACAACCCGGGCGCCTGGCTGATGGCAACCGCCAAGAACCGGGCGCTCGACCGGCTGCGCCAGGACGCCTTGCATTTGCGCAAGCAGCAGGAACTGGGCGCCGACGCTGACGCGCGCGGCGACCACCTCGTCCCCGATTTCAGCGATGCGCTCGATGCCGCCACGGACATCGACGACGATCTGCTGCGCCTGATCTTCGTTTCGTGTCACCCCGTGCTGAACCAGGAGGCGCAGGTCGCATTGACGCTCAAGCTCCTGGCCGGCCTGACCACCGCCGAAATCGCCCGTGCCTTCCTGCAGTCAGAGCCGACTATCGCCCAGCGCATCGTGCGCGCCAAACGCACCCTGTCCGTCGCGAAAGTGCCTTTCGAGGTGCCACGCGGTGATGCGTTGAGCGAACGCCTGACGGCCGTCCTGGCTGTGATCTATCTCATCTTCAACGAAGGCTATGCGGCCAGCGCCGGCGACGACTGGATGCGCCCGACCTTGTGCGAAGAAGCCCTTCGCCTCGGCCGTGTGCTCGCGGGTCTGATGCCGCACAACAGCGAAGTGCTGGGCCTCGTCGCGCTGATGGAAATCCAGGCTTCGCGCTTGGGCGCCCGCGTGGACGGGTCGGGCCAGCCGGTGTTGTTGCTCGACCAGGATCGCAGCCGCTGGGACCGCCTGCTGATCAACCGCGGCCTGGCGGCATTGGCGGCGGCAACTAGTTTCGGTGCCGAACCCGGCTTCTATGCGCTGCAAGCGGCCATCGCCGCCTGCCATGCACGCGCGCCGACCGGGCAAGACACCGATTGGCCCCGTATCGTGGCGCTATACGACGCGCTGAGCCGTCTCAGGCCTTCGCCGGTAATCGAGCTCAACCGCGCCGTGGCCGTCGGCATGGCCTTCGGGCCGGCAGCGGCGCTGCCGCTGGTGGACGCACTGGCGGCGGAGCCCGCGCTCGCCCGCTACCACCTGCTGGGTGCCGTGCGCGGCGACCTGCTCGCCAAGCTAGGCCGGCTGGATGAAGCCCGGCTCGAGTTCGCCCGCGCCAGCGCGTTGGCCAGCAACCAGCGCGAACGGCAACTGCTTCTCGATCGGTCGCGCGCCACCGCGCACTGAGGCCGAAGATCGCGGCATCCGAAAAAGATCTGTCCTTTCTGTCGAAATCGGATCGGCTCAGTCGTCGTGAAGGTAGCGCCACAACGCTTTCAACCTCAACTTCCGGAGATAGCCATGCGATTGCCGATCCTCAAGACCACAGTGCTCGTCCTCCTCGCCGGCGCTGCAGTGCTGCTGGTGTACGCCGCCACAAGGCCCGACACGTTTCGGGTGGAGCGCAGCGTCAGTGTCAAGGCTTCCCCTGAGCGGGTCTTCGCGCTGATCAACGACATGCGCGCCTTCAACACCTGGAACCCCTACGTCAAGAAGGACCCGGCGATCAAGGGCGTCTACACCGGTCCGTCTGCTGGCAAGGGCGCCGGCTATGCCTGGCAGAGCAGCGAGGTCGGCGTCGGCAGCATGGAGGTCACCGAAGCCGCCGCGCCGTCACTGGTGGCGATGAAGCTCGATTTCGTCGAACCCTTCGAGGCGCACAACCAGGCCGAATTCACCGTGCGGCCGGCTGCCGGCGAGACCCACGTCACCTGGGCCATGTTCGGCCCCGTGCACTACACCTCGAAGGTCATGCACGTGCTGTTCGACATGGACAAGATGGTCGGCGGCGATTTCGAGCGCGGTCTGCACGACCTGAAGCGCCTGGCCGAGGCCGGCTGAGCGCGGCATCTTCACAACTGACTACTGGAGTCTTCATGCACAAGGAAATCTTCGTCAACCTCGCGGTCGCCGACCTGCCCCGTTCACGGGCCTTTTTCGAAAGCCTCGGCTTGTCGTTCAACCCGCAGTTCAGCAACGACAAAGGCGCTTGCCTGGTCCTCGGCGAAAACATCTACGGAATGCTGCTCGTGAAGGATTTCTTCAAGACCTTCACCGACAAGGCGATCGCCGACTCAGCGACCACCGCCGAGGCATTGATTTGCCTGTCGTGCGCGAGCCGCGCCGAGGTCGATGCATTGGTCGCCAAGGCGGTCAAGGCAGGCGGCAAGGCCCACCGCACGCCGCAAGACCACGGCTTCATGTACGGGCACGGATTCGAAGACCCGGACGGCCATATCTGGGAGCTGGCCTACATGGACATGAGCGCGGTGCCGGAGCAGTGACGTGCTGACCCGTGTGCCGACGCTATCGAATAGCCGCATCGGGAACGCTGCCGCATAACCGGAGATTGGCCGACTACTCTTTGCCATCACGGGAAGGTCAAGTCCAAACCGAGCATCCTGCTAAGGCCGAAGGTGAGGAGCGAGAGGCCCAGGAGCGATAGCACGAAGACTGCGGCGAGCTTGCCGCCCGCGCGTAGCACCGCACTCTGCTTCTCATTCCCCTTCTTCGCTCGCTCATAGTGCCACTTGATGGCGAAGAACATGCCCGTGCCGAACACGAGAACCTTGAACGTAACGAAGACTATAGGGACCCAATCCATCATTTAGAGTATTTCCAGGCTATTACTTCAGTCTATGCGGAACCGTGTGTGTCCGCTCCTGACCGACATGCGCTTCACGAAGGTCCCCTGACGTGATGTCCCGCGTCAGCCGCCGGTGCACGCAACCGGCATGGCGCGCCCCATGGCCCATGACGTGCGGCCCTGGTCGATGATCAGCGTTTGGCGTCCGTTGGAAAACGTGCTGCCCGACTGCCCGATCGCCGGAAGATCAACGGCTGCCGCCCCATCAACGGAAACCGAGGCGCGTTCTCCCATCAAGCGCACGGCCAAGCGTGTCCCGTCGCAGACGTAGCTGCTGACTGGATATGGATTGCCGACGCCTATTGAGGGACTCGGCGTCGGATGGTGGCATGCCGCCAGCGTCAAGACGGCAAACGCGCCGGCCATTGAAGAAAGGAAAGTTCGCATTCATCCCCACAATCTGCTCGCTTGGCCACGAGCTTTGAAATATCACAGTACGTCACAGTACGGCATCGAATAGGGCGTCGTCCAGTGAGCGTGCCCAAGCGGCAATGCTACGCCGCTCGGGAAAGCACCCTGGCGGGGATTGTGAGGCCCCACAGCAGGATCAGTCGATCCCCGCAGCGTCAGCGCGGCTGAGCTGGTGTTGCTGCTTCTCGCATGGATACCTCTCAGCTTCACCCAGTCTTCCCTGTGGGTCCAGTGCGTGCGCTCGCTAGGTTTGCCGCAGCAGTGCCATTGCGTAACTGTCGGCGTACTCGCCGTCGACTCGGAACGAGCGTCGCTGGAGGCCTTCGATACTGAAGCCGAGGCGTTCGTATAAAGCCTTGGCGTTCTCGTTGTCGATGCGAACCGTAAGCTCGATGCGCGTCAAACCCGTCGCCCACGCAGCCTCGATGGCCGACTTCATCAACTTCTCGCCAATTCCGAGATGTCGTGCCGACGGGATGAGCCCGATGCCGAGCGTGCCAATGTGTGATCTCGCTTGACCGTGAGTCGGCAACACGTCGCACCATCCAACCACGACGCCGTCCAGAAGGGCGACCATCTGGCACCATCCATTCGCAATGATGGACGAATAGAAGGCCCAACAATCTTGCTCCGGCGGCGCCTCTGTGAAGGCGAGAAATCGCTTTTCCCGTGCCACCGTGTCGAGGGCGCGTCGCAACCCCTCGAAGTGCTCCTTCGCAACCGATTCAATGGACAGTTTCATCTGTTGGCGCTGCGCATGGTCGACTCCGGGCGATTGTGACCGGGCTCGTGGGTATGGGCCCGGTATGGGCCCACACGAGTGACTCGAGGCTCATGCTTGCGCGGCACAAAGCCGACCCGACGTCCAGCACAGTTTTTTCGCATGAAGCTGCGCCGGCACGTCGCAGCCCCTCTGCTGTTCGAGTGCACTGACTCCAAAGCAATTGCGGCCCGCCCATGCTCGCCTGGAGCAGCTGGCGCGCATATCGCGCGCTCACGGGTTCGCGCTCGGCTTTGGCTCGGATGGGGACCAGGCCGCCTGCCTCCTCCTCCTCGAGCCTGAGCAGCAGACAGCGCGTGTGCGGTGTCTGAAGCAAAGCCTTGAGGGACCTTCAGTTCGGGCTTGAGCAAGCCATGCCCCGACATGAGCTCCAGATTCAAGATGTGAATTTCGTTACTAAAGAATTCATTTCTCAACCAGGAACCCTTGGCGCGGCTTATTGCGTGAATTTCTTCCTCCGAAATTGAGTACCTACGTCTTAACGTCAAAAGTATTCAAACCCCGCTGCTGCATGCCTTCAGCGAACCCTGGAAAAGAAATCATGAACCGCATTTTCAGAGCGTCTGAATCGACGACCGCCGTCGCGAGGCCGGCAGCAACGGGCGCATCCAAACCGAAGTCCGCGTGCAACCCGCCCGGCCGTGCTTGCGCGAAAGGTCTTCAGGCGTCCATTGCCCTGGCAGTCCTCGCCTTTGCAGGAGTCGCCTCAGCCGCGAACTGTGGCAACGACAAGGACGTAGGCAACGCAGAACATTGCAGCTCACCTGCACCAGCACCCGCACCTGCACCAGCACCCGCACCCGCACCCGCACCAGCGCCTGCACCTGCACCTGCACCCGCACCGGCACCCGCACCTGCGCCTGCACCTGCACCTGCACCCGCACCCGCACCTGCACCCGCACCCGCACCCGCACCCGCACCCGCACCTGCACCCGCACCCGCACCCGCACCCGCACCAGCACCCGCACCCGCACCGGCACCGGCACCTGCACCTGCACCTGTACCTGCACCTGCACCTGCACCGGCACCGGCACCGGCACCTGCACCTGCACCTGCACCGGCACCTGCACCTGCACCTGCACCTGCACCTGCACCGGCACCGGCACCTGCACCTGCACCTGCACCTGCACCGGCACCTGCACCTGCACCTGCACCTGCACCTGCACCTGCACCTGCGCCTGCATCCGCACCCGCACCGAAAGCAGCAGCACCGGCGGCAGCGGCAACAGCCGCGGCCGCCGCAGAAGAACCGACCAAGAACGCAGCACCCGCAGCCGCCGCCGAGGAAGCGACTCCAAAGTCGCAGGCGAACGTGGCAGCGACTGCCCCGCCGACACCTGCATCTCAGCAGGAGACGCTTCTGTTTGCTGCCCTTCCCGCGCAGGTGCGCCAGAGTGATCTCACGATGGTGGGCAACTTGCATCGCCGCGTCGGCGATAGCGGTCCCGCGCGTGGCGCCTGGGCTCGTGCCATTTACAGCGACCTGGACATCCGCCGGAACGGCAACGCTTCGCTAAGCAGTCAGGGCCAGTCGAGCGGCTTGCAAGCCGGCAGCGACTTCCTGACCGTGGACAACTGGCGTATCGGGGCCTACGTCGGCTCGCTCGACGGCAGCGCCGAAGTGAGCGGCAAGGCGGGTGGCGCCTTCGACAGAGTCGGCAGCGACGATGTGCGGTCGAACTTCCTCGGAGGCTATGCGACCTGGATGGGTGCGAACGGCTGGTATGCCGATACAGTGTTGCAAGCGGGTAGCCACCGCTACAGCGTGCGGCCCGATGCCAGCTTGTCGGCGTCAGGCAAGGCGCGGAGCTACTCGGCATCCCTCGAAGCGGGCAAGTCCTTTGCCATGACAGAAGCATGGAGCATCGAGCCCCAGGCACAGCTGATTTATCTCAGCAGTCGGTTCGACGAAGTGCGAATCGTCGGCGCGAGCGTCCAGCAAGACTCTGACGCAGGCTGGATCGGTCGCATCGGCGTACGCATCAAGGGCGACATCCCTACTGCGGCCGGCCGCCTGCAGCCTTATGCACGCGCCAACGTGTACCGGGCGAATGCGGGCACCGACATGGTGATGTTCGTCGGTCCCGTCAGCGCCATCCAGAGTTCGAGCTCAAGCGGCTACACCTCCACAGAAGTCGCGGGTGGTTTTACGTTGGTGCTGACGCCTATCACGATGGTGTACGGCGAGGTGGGGCGATTGTTCAGCAGCGGCGGCGATGCGCAGGTGAAGTCATCGTTGCAAGGTTCGTTGGGCGTGCGAGTGAGTTGGTGATGCGGATCTGCTCGTCATGCGCCTTTCCTACATCGTGGTCAACGAAGTCCGACTTTGGCGCCAGCGACTTGATCCGAGATTGGACTCAGAATCTGGCGTAGGTGCGTTCCTTCGGCCGTCAAAGCGATCAGGGATGAGCTTGGTTGGCACTGCGCCTGCAAGCTTCGAAATGGCTCAGGAACCAGTCGCGAGCCAGTGAGGAAACGGTCTCGAGCGCGCCGGGCTCTTCAAACAGGTGCGTGGCGCCGGGCACGATCTCCATGTGCTTCTCGCTGCGCAGCGATGCGAGTGCCTGCCGGTTCAGGTCGATCACGAACTTGTCGTTGCCGCCGACGATGAGCAGCGTCGGCGCGGTCACGCGCTCCAGCGCCGCCCCGGCCAGGTCTGGCCGGCCGCCGCGGGAAACGACGGCGCGCACCGCTTCGGGCCGCTGTGCGGCGGCCACCAGCGCGGCGCCGGCACCCGTGCTCGCACCGAAATAGCCGATATCGAGACGCGTCGGCCCCGAAGTTTGCAGCCACTCGGTAAGACCGGCAAGCCGCAGCGCGAGCAATCCGATGTCGAAGCGCAACTGACGTGTGCGCCCATCGACTCTTTCCTCGTCGGGCGTCAGCAGGTCGGCGAGCACCGTTGCCAACCGGCCGCGTTGAGCGCGCGGGCGACCCGGCGGTTGCGCGGGCTGAAGCGGCTGCTCCCGCTTCCATGCGCGAACAGCACGAGCCCGCCGGGCGCATCAGGCAGATTGAGGTCGGCATTGAGCATGGCAGCACCCACCGGAATTCGAAGCGCATGCTGCTCGACGGATTGCTCGACGTGCTCGACGGATCGCATGAGTGCCGTCTTATTTTTCTCCTCATCGCAGTGGTGTAGGGCGATGCTCACATCGGCGTAGGTGACGCAACTGCGTCCATTCCGCTGTCGATGTCCGACAGACCGGTATCGCGATCAGCGCAAAGTCAATTTCGACCACTCAACCAGCTAGTCAGCTGGTCATTGCAACCATCATTCGGGAGCACCAACATGCGCGATCTCGCTTCTTTTGCAACCGGTGTGGCTGTCGGCACCGTTGCCATGTACTTCCTCGACAAAGACAGCGGCCGGCGGCGCCGGGCGCTGGTGCACGACAAGTTTGTTGCGGCCGAAAACGACGTGGTCGATATGGCCGAATCCACCGGAAAACTGGTAGCGGACCATCTGAAAGGCATCGTCGCCACTCGTCGTTTCGACCGTGCTGGAGGCGATGAACCAAAGACAGACTCCCAGCTTCACGAACGCATCCGCGCGCGGCTGGGGCGACTTGTGAGCCATCCAAGGTCGATTCAGATTGAAGTCGATCAGGGCAACATTCGGCTGCGAGGTCATATCCTCACCGGGGAACTTGACGACCTGCTCTATGAGATCAAGCAGATGCGAGGGATAAAGACCGTGAGGAACGAACTCACGTGCCACGATACGGCACAGGGGATCTCCGAACTGCAAGGCGCGGCCGAACCCGTTGCGCACGCGCAGCACTGACAAAGGAGAAACCATGCAGAGCGAGAACTCAAACCCGCGGCACCACGTCCAGAACATGCGGCAGCGGCTCGACGAGCTGACAACTCACCTGCGAGCGGATATCGTCAAAGTGAGCGAGCCGCAACTGAAAGCGATGTTCGAGACTTCGGCCGAAGTGCTTCTGGGTCTCGGAAAGGCGTTCGAGGACTATGAGCGCAAGAACGAGCCCGCGTGGAAATAGATGCTGTCGGATGTCGTGTCGAGGAGACGCACTCACCAGTGGTGTGCCGTGGTCGGGCTTCTTCAATCGAACGCTATGGCCGCGCCGAGATGTCTTCTTGCCTCCTGGATCGCGGCAAGATGAGCCTCCTGAAACGCCTGCATCGTCATCCGCTCGGCCCGCACCGACAGGCTGACGGCCGCGAGCGCCTTGCCTGACCCGTTTTGAATGGGCACGGCGATCGAGCGGACGCCCATTTCCAGCTCTTCGTCGCATTCCGCCCAGCCTGTGGAGCGGCAGCGCGCCACGCAGTCTGCCGCCGATTCGATGTCCTGGACGGTTCGCGGAGTCCACGGCTCGAAAGATGCTTTGGCGAGATAGCCCATGGCATCCTCCTGCGGGAGCGTGGACAACAACGCTCGCCCAAGCGAAGAGCAGTAGATCGGTAGACGGGAGCCGATCGCCAAGCCGGTGGAAAGAGTGCGCCTTCCGGTGGACCTGGCGATGATCAGCACTTCGTTGTCGAGCAGTATTCCAAGCGAAGCCGACTGTCGCGTGCGTTCGGCGAGGGTATCCAGTATGGGTTGGGCCAGTTGCGGCGCAGGCCGCGACACCAGGTATGGCCTTGCAAGCAGCAGCGTACGGGGCGCCACCCAAAAACGCTTGCCGTCGCTATGCAGGTAGTCAAGCGCTTCGAGGGTCATGAGAAACCTGCGCGCCGTTGCCGGGGAATAGCCCGTCAGGCGGGCAACTTCCGCCAGGGTCAGCTTGGAGTGCTTGCGTTCAAAGCACAGCAAGACCTTCAGTCCCTTGTCGAGGGAAGCAACGAAGTCTCGAGAGTGCAATCGGTGCTCATCTGACATTTCCGCATTATGGATCGTCCGCGGCGCAGTCCTTTCTGGCGGGGGGAAGGCCTTTTATTGCGCAATGCGAAGTATCGTGTTGCCTCGGCAATTGATCGTCTTCAGAATTCGCGGTTTCGATTTTTGATTTATCGGCGGCCTCTGGAAGGTTGGCGAATTAACGCCGCCTCCGATAGGGTTTATTAGCTCACTTGAAGAAAACATGATGAAGAGACGAGAAATTCTGGCCCTTGCGGGTCTTTTGGCCACCCCGCTTGTTTCACTTGCGAATGACTATCCACGAATGCCGATCAACCTGGTGACCCCTTTAGCCTCAGGCGACGCCGCTGATACGGCCGCGCGTTTGATGGGGCAGGAGTTATCGAAATTGCTGGGTTCAGCAGTCGTGGTCGTGAATCGCCCCGGGGCGGGCGGATCATTGGGCACTCAATCCGTGATTAACGCGCCAAAGAACGGCTACACGATGTTGTACGCGCAAAACAGTCCATTGACGATTCGGCGCGTGACCGATCCTGACAGCGCAAACTACGACCCGCTGAAAGACCTGACTCCCCTTGGCATGGCGACGCGGAGCCCGTCTGTACTTGTCGTGCGCAAGGACGCTCCATTCCATACCTTCAAGGAGATGGCCGAATACGCGCGCAAAAATCCCGACGCCGTTCGCATCGGCAATGCGGGGCCGGGGTCCGTGGGCGACATCAGCGTCCAGTTGATGAGCGCCGCGACGGGCGCTCAAATGATTTCGGTGTCTTACAAGGGAGCTGCCCCGGCCATCAATGACCTGCTGGGCGGCCACATCGACGCCATCGTTCTTGCGCTGGGTGCCGTGAGCGCGCACATGCGCAGCGGTTCATTGCGCGGTCTGGCTATCTCATCGAAATTCCCGGAGTTTGCAGATATACCGACGCTCGGGCAGCTGGGATACAAGCAGGAGATCCAAGGCGTCTGGTTTGGTTTCTTCATGCCCGCAGGCGTACCGAAAAACGTGGTGGACACCATGCTACCGGCGCTGGAAAAAGTGGTTCGCAATCCTGAAATTACGGCGCGACTTCAGCCGATGGGAATCCTGCAGGAATGGGCCTCTGCGGAGAAAATGTCAGAAGAAATTTCCGGCGAATATAGCTCCGTGAAGAAATTACTCGGAGCTGCCCAAAAAAGATAACCTTGATTCAAAAATCCAGTTAAAGATCTAGGAAAGTTTTCATGGCTCAGAATATTCATGTGGCAATCGTGGGAGGTGGCATCGGAGGCCTGGCCGCCGCGAATGCCTTGCTGCATCGCGGTCTCAGCGTAGCGGTGTACGAGCAGGCCGGCGCGCTTGGCGAGGTCGGCGCAGGCGTCTTTATCTATCCCAACAGCCTGAGACAGCTTGAGCGAATCGGCTTGGGCGAGCCGCTGGCCAGAGTGGGCGCAAAAGTCGGTACTGGCTCGGAGTACTACCGCATGGACGGTTCGACCGTCGGCAAGATCCTGACCGCCGACTCCAGCGGGTGGAACGGAATGTACGGCATGCATCGCGCCGATCTGTTGAACGTGCTGGCGAATGCGCTGCCGTCCTCCTCGATCCATACCGGCCATCGCTGCGTCGGATTCAGCCAAGACGAAAACGGCGCCAGCCTGACATTCGAGAACGGAAATGTGGCCAAGGCTGATGCCGTGATCGCCGCGGATGGAATCAATTCCGTCCTGCAGAAATACGTCGTGGAGCCATCGGCACCCGAATACTCCGGTGTTCGCGCCTATCGAGGGTTGATTTCCGCCGACAAGCTTCCGCAATGGAGGCCCCAAGCGCATCAGGTCTGGATGGGCGACGGCAAGCACTTCATGGTGTTCCCGGTCCGGCGCGGCGAGTTGCTGAACTATGTGGGCTTCGTGCCCACGAACACCGAGACGGTGGAGTCCTGGTCTGCAATCGGCGACAGGGACGAACTGGCAGCTTCTTTCACTGGCTGGGACTCTCGTGTTACCGAGCTTCTGGACAAAGTGGAAAGCTGCTTCTGGTGGGGGCTTTATGACCGCAAGCCGCTCAGGGAATGGATCAATGGCCGGCTGGTACTGCTCGGCGATGCCGCACATCCGATGCTTCCGCATCTGGGCCAAGGCGCCAATCAGGCCATTGAAGACGGGACCGCACTTGCCGTGCTTTTGCAAAAATGCAGCAAGAGCGGTGATATCAGGGAGGCGCTGCAAAAATATGAAGCACTCCGGCGCCCGCGGACGTCACTCGTCCAGGCCGAGGCCAGGAAAAATGGCTTGCGGTATGACTCGAAGTACGAAGATCTGGCGCAGCGTGACAGAGAAATTGCAAACTCCGCGCAATTTCGCAAATCACTCTACGACTACGACATAGAGAAAGAAGCGGCGGATTTTCGGGGCTGAACCGCCGAGCCGCTTCAGTCGGCAGCGCTAAACATCACCGACGCGCGCAGACCGGTCCGGCCGTTCGCGCCTGCATTTGCGTTGGACGCCAGGGAAACCGTCGCCCCGAATGCGCGCGCAATCTCTCTCACGATGGCAAGGCCGAGGCCGGTGCCTTCCGTGTCGTGCGACGCGCGATAGAAGCGCTCGAACACGCGCTCCATCGCTTCAGCCGGGATGCCGGGGCCATTGTCGTCAACCGAGAGCTCGACGCGATCTCCGATGCGCTGCACCTTCACCGTCACCCGGCCTTCTTCGTGCGTGTAGCGCAGGGCGTTGTCCACAAGATTGCTCACCAGCGCGCCTAGCAATGCCGGCTGCGCCACAACCCAGCCGGTGTCGCCCGTCTCCGGCAGCTCCAAACCCAGGTCTATGTGGCGCCGATCGGCGAGCGCGGCCAGCTCCTCGATGCTGTGCAAGGCCACTGCAGCGAGATCGACCCGTTCAAGGCCGGCGGACGCATCGTGGTGTTCGGCTTGCGCGAGCAGCAGCAGCTTGTTGGTGACTTCGACCAGCCGCCGGTTGCTGTCCTGCATGGCGCCCCACATGGTGTCCATGTCGGCGCGGCGCGTGTCCCATTGCTGGCGATGCTGCCGCGTATAGCGCGCGTATTCAATCTGCGATGCCTGCAAGGCAAGCGGCGTGCGCAACTGGTGCGCCGCATCGGCAATGAAGCGCCGCTGCGCTTCGGAGTGCGCGCGCAACTGGCGCACGAAACCGTTGATCGTGTCGGCGACTGGCCGCAGCTCGGTGTGCAATGAGCGCGGCTCGATCGCGAAATCAAGGCGCATCGGGTCGTGCTGCGCGAGTTGCCGGCTCAGCCGCAGGACGGGGCGGAGCTCCCACGTCAGCGCGAATGTCGTCAGCACGATCGCGAGCAACAGGGCGATCAGCAGATAGCCAACCGTCGGCAACCAGAGCGCACGCAGCATGTGGTCGCGGCTGCGCGTGGTCTTGCCCACCGCAATGGTGACTTCGGCACCGCCGCCCACTTCGAACATGGCGCGCTGCGTGACGACGGCGCGCAGGCGAAGCCCGTCGAGTTCGGCGTCATACCACTGGGCGCGGTCCACGCCTTCCAGTTTGCGCTTGGGCGGTAGCGGAAATCCCGGCGTCCCGGCCAGCACCGTACCGGCGGCGTCGGTCACGCTGAGAAAGACCTGGTCGCGGTCGGGCGAGGCAAAGAGGCTCAGGGCCGAAGGCGGCACGCTGGCTTGCACGTTGTCGCCTTCCCAGATCAGCCGTTCGGAAAGTACCTTGGCGGAGGCCAGAAGGTCATGGTCCTGCACGTAGTCGGCCACAGCCGCCGCGTTGCGCCAACTGAGATAGCCGCACACGCCGACGAACACCGACAGCGGCAGCAGCAGCCAGGCCGCCAGTCGCACGCGCAGGCTGGAAAGCAACTCAGCCTTCATCGCGCGTGCGCAGCAGATAGCCGACGCCGCGCAAGGTGATGATGGTGGCTTGCGCCTTCTCCAGTTTGCGCCGCAGACGATGCACGTAGAGGTCGATGGCATCGGCGCTGGGTTCGTCCTCCAGGCCGAAAATGGCGTCGACCAGCGTTTGCTTGGAGACCGTGCTGCCCATCCTGAGCATCAGCGTCTCGAGCAGCGTGCGCTCGCGGGGCGGCAGCGCCAGCTCGGCGCCCGCGAGCGTGAACTGGCGCGTGCGCAGGTCATAGTGCAGGTCGCCGCAAAGGATGTCATTGGCCTTGCCCGGCATTTGCCGCCGCACCAGCGCCTTGATGCGCGCGACCAGTTCGCGCACCTCGACAGGCTTGACGAGGTAGTCGTCCGCGCCGATCTCGAGGCACATCACCTTCTGGTCCAGCGACGCGCTCGCGGTCAGGACCAATACCGGCACGTCGTCGCGCCGCGCGCGCAATCGCCGCAGCACACCTTTGCCCGTGAGCCCGGGAATGTTGAGGTCGAGCAGGACGACGTCATAGCGTGCCTGCTGCAGCAGGCGGTCGGCGGCATCGCCGTCTTCGACGTGGTCGATGACGAAGTCCTGTTCGCGCAAGAGGTTGGCCAGCCACAGGGCGAGCTGCGGGCTGTCTTCGACAAGCAGGAGTTTCATGGGGTGTGGGATTCTAGAAAACCTTCCGGCAGGCCGCACGTCCGAGGGTTGTCCGAGGTTGTCCGAGGGTTTACCAGCAGCAATCGCCGCCTGTACCGAAAGCCGGCTGAAAGATGCGCATCCCTAGACTTTGCCCGTACCTGCGACGTCTTGTCGCGCGTCATTCCTTTCAGCCCTCAGGAGACATTCCAATGCGTGCTTTCCATCGCAACCTGCTCGCCACCGCCCTGTGTACCGCCTTCGCGGCAGCGGCGCCCTTTGCCCAGGCTGCCGAGCCGATCACCATCATGGTCGGCGGCATCAACAAGATCATCTACCTGCCGGCCAAGCTCACCGAGGCGCTGGGCTACTTCAAGGACGAGGGCCTGACGGTGGAGCTGCAGTCGCAGCCTGCGGGCGTCGACGCCGAGAACCAGTTGATCGCAGGCGCGGTGCAAGGCGTGGTGGGCTTCTACGATCACACGATCGACCTGCAGAGCAAGGGCAAGGAAATCCAGGCGATCGCCGTGTTCTGCAAGGTGCCCGGTGAAGTCGAGCTGGTGTCGACCAAGGCGGCGCCCACGTTCAAGAGCATGGCCGATGCCAAGGGCAAGACGCTTGGCGTGACCGGACTGGGCTCGTCGACTGAATTCCTCACGCGCTATCTCGCCGATCGCCAGGGTGTCGCGACCAAGGAATACTCGCTGCTGCCCGTCGGTGCCGGCAACACTTTCGTGGCGGCCATGAAGCAGGACCGCATCCAGGCCGGCATGACGACCGAGCCGACCGTCTCGGAGATGCTCAAGACGGGCGACGCCAAGGTGCTGGTCGACCTGCGCACCGAGAAGGACACGGCGGCAGCGCTCGGCGGCCTCTATCCGGCTGCGAGCTTCTACGTGCAGAACGCATGGGCCGAGTCGCACAAGGACCAGGCGGCCAAGCTGGCCCACGCCTTTGCGCGCACCATGGAATACATCCACACGCACAGCGCCGAGGAAATCGCCGAGAAGGTGCCGCGCGACTACTACGGCAGCGACAAGGCCCTGTACGTCCAGGCATTGAATGCGTCCCTTCCGATGTTCACCGCCGACGCGAAGATGCCTGCTGGCGGACCGGAGACGGTGCTGAAGGTGCTGTCCACGTACAAGCCGCTCATCAAGAGCAAGAACATCGACTTGTCGAAGACCTACACCAACACCTATCTCGCAGCGAGCGCCAAGTGACGAGCACGACCGAGACGCAGACGCCTGCCATCCAGTTCCGCGACGTTTCGCTGCGCTTCATCTCGGCGGACGGGAACGCGACGGTTGCGCTGCGCAACTTCAGCATGTCGGTGGCGCGCGGCGAGTTCGTCGCCATCGTCGGACCGACGGGCTGCGGCAAGTCGACGACGCTGAACATGGTCACCGGCCTGCTTCGCCCCACGGTGGGCGAAGTGCGGGTGATGGGCCAGCCGGTTCAGGGGATCGATCCGCGCATCGGCTTCGTCTTCCAGGCGGATGCGGTTTTCCCATGGCGCAACGTGACCGAGAACGTCGCTGCAGGACCGCTGTTCCGGGGCAAGCCGAAGAAGGAAGCGCACGAGATGGCGGCGGAATGGATCCACCGCGTCGGGCTCGGCAAATTCGGCGGGCACTACCCGCACCAGCTATCGGGCGGCATGCGCAAGCGCGTCGCGCTGGCGCAGACCTTCATCAACAGCCCCGAGATCCTGCTCATGGACGAGCCCTTCTCCGCACTCGACATGCAGACCCGCACGTTGATGCAGGACGAACTGCTCAGGCTCTGGTCGGGCACGGGCGGCTCTGTCGTCTTCGTTACGCATGACCTCGAAGAGGCCATCGCGCTGGCCGATCGGGTGTTCGTGCTGTCGGCGCGCCCCGGCACGCTCAAGCGCGTCTACGACATCGACCTGCCGCGCCCTCGCATCACGTCGCAGGTGCGCTACGAGCCGCAGTTCATCGAACTTTCAAAGCACATCTGGGACGACCTGCGCCAGGAAGTCGTCCTTGCCTGAGTCTTTTGCCCAAGTCTGTTTTCCGGAGTGTTTTCAACAATGACTGAATTAGTCCTGCCCGCCGTCCTCAGCGACGAGGCACTGGCCCGCGAGTCCGAACGTGCACAAGCGCGCATTCGCCGTCGACGCTCCATGATCATTTCGCTGCGTGTGCTGGTGCTGCTGGTGGTGCTCGGCGGCTGGGAGGTTGCCGCGCGCCACAAGTGGATCGACCCGTTTTTCTACTCGATGCCTTCGATGATCTGGGACCAGCTCGTCGAGTGGATGCGGGAAGGCACCGCGCAAGGTTCGCTGTGGATGCAGGTTGCCGTGACGCTCGAGGAAACGGTCATCGGATTCCTCATCGGGTCGATCGCCGGCGTCATATGCGGCATTCTGCTGGGCCGCAACAAGCTGCTGTCGGATGTCTTCAGCCTCTACATCCAGATCGCCAACTCGATACCGCGCGTGGTGCTGGGTTCGATTTTCGTCATCGCACTCGGCCTCGGGATGGCGTCCAAGGTGGCGCTCGCCGTGGTGATGGTGTTCTTCGTGGTCTTCGGCAATGCCTTCCAGGGTGTGCGTGAAGCAGACAAGTACATGATCGCCAATGCGCAAATCCTCGGCGCGTCACCGCGGCAGGTGACGATGTCCGTTGTCATCCCCTCTGCCATGTCCTGGATCCTCGCAAGCCTGCACGTGAGCTTCGGCTTTGCACTGGTCGGCGCGGTGGTCGGCGAATTCCTCGGCGCCAAGGAAGGCATCGGCCTGTTGATCTCGACGGCGCAGGGCGCTTTCAACGCGAGTGGCGTGTTCGCCGCCATGATCGTGCTCGCCGTGGTCGCGCTGGCTGCCGATTTCCTGCTGACTTCGCTGGAGAAGCGCCTTCTCAAATGGCGGCCTGCGGCCTTCTGAACGGGTAACCCAGGCCGATGGGTGCGGGCACTGCGTTGACGATGCGGGTGAAAAGCGCGGCGTAATCGGGCTCCGGTTCGCAACCCGCCAAGGCATCCCTGTTGGCGCTGAACGCCTCGTCGAGGTCGGCCCAGTCCTCGCGCGTCAGCACTTTTTCCGCCAGCGGAAGAATCTCCCGCTCCTCCAGGGCCATGTGGCCAAGATAGAAGTCGACATAGCGCTCGACCGCCTGTTCAAAGGCCTTCCGGCGTGGCTCGCCGAGCATTTCGAACGAGAGGAGCGCGTGTTCCACTTCGCGGATCTTCCGTTCTCCGCGTGCATGGTCGTCATCCAGCCGATCGAGCAGTTCGCGCGAGATCGGCGTTCGCGCGCGCAACTTGGGAAACAGCAATTCCGATTCCTTGCGGTGGTGCCGCTTCTCGGGAAACTCGTCAACATAGAAGAGCATCGCGCGGAGGGCAGCAAAATCAGGAAGCGTGCCCTGCCGCCGATGGTCCGCCAACAGCAGCAGGATGGAACGAAGCATGGCCGACAAGGCCGAGTGTTCGTCACGGATGATTCGAGTCGTCGTGTGCGTCATGCGGTTCTCCACTAGGTGTCGGAAGGTTGACATTGCGCGGACGTTTCGACCTTGCCGTAGATCAAACGGCGACGCTTTGCAGAGCGATCATTTGGTGAGCTTGAGCGTGCCCTTCATCATTGCCGAGTGCCCCGGAAATGAACAGAAGAACGCGTAGGCCTGGTCAGGCTTGAGCTTGCTGGTATCGAAGGTGACGGAACCAGACTCTCCACCACCGACCACTGCCGTGTGCGCAATCACGCGTGCGTCGCCCGGCTTGACGTAGTTCTTGTCCAGGCCGGCGCCGATGCCGTCGGTTGCCACGCCCTGCGCATCTGCGGCCGTGGTCAGCACCCAGTTGTGCCCCATTGCCGCTTTTGGCAGCTTGCCTGCGTGCTTGAGCTTGACGGTGAACTGCTTGCAGCTTTGGGGCACCTCGATGCTGCTCTTGTTGAACTGCATTGCGTCGTTGCCTTCGATCTCCACGTCGCAAGCGGCCGCCGAGGCTCCGCCGGTCAAGGCCAGGAAAAGCGCCGCGGCGCAGATGTTCCTCATCTTCTTCATGTTGTTCATGTCAATGGAAATCACGTTCAAGGTCCTTTTCTTTCTACATTGCCAACGGAATGGCGGAACGCTGCATGAAGGCGGTCAGCGCCTCCACCTTGGGGATCTGGATGTCGCGGCGACCCCGCTCGGTGAAGCGAATCACATCGCCCCTCGCCATCCGCGACAGCGCCCGGCTCACGCTCTCCAGGGTCATGCCAAGGTAGTTGCCGATTTCGGCACGCGTCATCCGCAGGGTGATCTGGTCCGTCCGAAGACCCCGCTGCGCGAGAGCCTCTGCCCAGTAGCGAAGGAAGCCGGCAACACGCGCATCGGCCGGCAGAGTGCACAGCGACAGCAGTGAATCGTGGTCGCGGGCGAGTTCCCGGCTCATGGCTTCGTGCAGCAGGGTGAGCAGTGCGGGCGTTTGCACGGCCGCCTTGAGCAGCGCGTCATAGCGCACTGCCCAGACTTCGCCGGTGTCCATGGCCACGGCGTCACAGCGATAGTGCGACGTCGCGATGCCATCGAAGCCCAGCCAATCGCCCTTGAAATGAAGTCCAACGACCTGCTCCCGCCCTTCGCCGGACAGATTGACAGACTTGAACATGCCCGAATTCACGATGTAGAGACACCCGAATGATTGGCCGACTCCGCATACGATTTCGCCGGAACGAACCACTCGCCTTTGGAAGTGCACGTTGTCCTGGATCAGCTGGAGCATGTCGGCGATTCGGCTCACTGCCGACTGGGCACCTTGGGAAAGGCTGATTGTCGTTTCGCTCATCGCGCACTCCGTTGTCTGTTGGATGAGTGCAGCTTAAAAAGCTGGCGCAACGCGACCGTGAACAGGCCGGATGCTTCCGTAACAGTGCGTGAACTCCTTGTATCGATCCGGTGTCCTGCTCTCGCAGATGCTTCAGCGACACCAGCCGTCCAGTTGGTGGCTGAGATCGATCCAAAGGCCCTGGAGCGCCGCGGCCGCAAGCAAAGCCCCGGCGATCCGGCTGCCCCACTCCTTGCGGACGACACCCGCGCCCGTTCGCAGCCACTGCCACAGCCAAGGCGCAAGGACCAGCGAAATGCCGCTGCCCAGCGCGAACGCGGCCATCAGGGCTGCGCCCTGCAGCGCCCCGTTTGCCAAAGCAGCAAGCATCAAAGCGGAGTAGAGCAACCCGCACGGCATGAAGACCCAGAGCGCGCCGGTTGCAAGAGCACCAGCGCTCGACCTTGTCAGCGGCCTCAGTCGACGTGCCAGCGCGCGTCCGGCCTGAAGCGCCAGTCGCGGTTGACGCCCCAGCGCCGCCAGCGAGAGACCCCAAATCAATACGAACACATGAAGAAGCATCCAAAGCGGCCGCAGTGCCACGACCTGTTCGCTCGCGAAAGCCAGGCCCTGCGCCGCCACTCCCGCGATGGCGCCGGCCGCCGCATAGCCGGCCACTCGGCCCGCGTGCAGCGCCAAGGCCGCGCCGAAGCCGCTCGTGCCACCGGACAGCGAGGCAACGCCGCCTTCCGGTGCCCGAACAATCCGGATCACGCCCGAACACGCCGCGCCGCACATTGCCACGCAATGCGGCCCGCCCGCCAACCCCATGAGGAGTGCCGTGCCGATGAGTGCCGCTTGTCCTCCCACGGCCATCAGCGCCTCGAACGAGGAACGTCCGCAGCGGGCGTTGCCGAGTGATTCCGCGCGGTAAGAGCAGGAAGGTGCTTCTTTTCAGCAAGCGCGCGGTTGATCTCGATACCCTCCCTGTAATAGTCCTCCGAGACCACCGGATCAGGCGTGCGAACCGCCAGCCAAAGTGTGACGAAGCTGGCGACCACCACCACGGCCGGGCCACCCAGCACCATCCACAGCAGCGGAAAGCGCCACCACGGCGCGCATGTCAAGGAGGTAGTGGCAGTGTTCCCGGTCATGGGGTGTCCTTTGGTTGTCAGCGTGGCACCACGAAGGTGGCCTTCTCCGAGACCCGGGCGCCGTCGTCCGCCGAGCGCACGTCGAAGTAGACCGGATGTGAGCCGGGCGCCGAACCGCCGTATGGCAGTTGCAGACGCACGGCGACCCAACGCGATTGCGCAGGCCCGACTTCGACCGGCTCTTGCGGCGCCAGCTGCAGATTGTCGAGCCCTGTCGCCGTGATGCGATAGCGTTGTGGCCGCTCGGTCGAATTCATGATCTGCAGCCGATACACGTTTTCGAGTTGGCCCCCTTCGGCGATGCGAGCAAGCGTGCCGCGGTCGTGCACCACGTCGACTTTGAGCGGCGTTCTGAGCACGAGGCTTGCCAGCAAGCCAATGCACAAGGCAGCCAACACGGCGCAGTAGCCCAGCACACGCGGCCGGAGTATGCGCCCAAGCACCTGCTTCGGGGACCAGCGTCCGGCCATTCCATTCTGCATGGCATAGCGGATCAGGCCACGCGGGGTCGTCATCTTGTCCATCACCGTGTTGCAAGCGTCCACGCAAAGGCCGCAGCCGATGCATTCGTATTGCAGCCCCTGGCGGATGTCGATGCCCGTGGGGCAGACCTGCACGCACAATCCGCAGTCGATGCAATCCCCGAGACCCTGCGCGCGGGGGTCGCTGCCCTTGGCGTGCACACCGCGCGGCTCCCCGCGCTCTGCGTCATAGCTGACGATGAGCGTATCGCGGTCGAACATCGCACTCTGAAAGCGTGCATAGGGGCACATGTACTTGCAGACTTGCTCGCGCATGAAGCCGGCGTTGCCATAGGTTGCAAAGCCGTAGAAGAAAACCCAGAACACTTCCCACGAGTTCATTCGCGTCTGGAGAAACGCGAGCGCCAATTCGCGGATCGGGGAGAAATAGCCCACGAAAGTGAAGCCGGTCCATATCGCGATTCCGAGCCATACGACGTGCTTGAACCATTTCTTCACGACCTTCTCGGTCGAAAGGAGGTCCTTGTCCAGGCGCATTCGTGCGGCGCGGCTGCCCTCGATCTTCTGCTCGACCCACATGAAGATCTCGGCATAGACAGTCTGCGGACAGGCATAGCCACACCACAGGCGACCCGCGACGGCCGTGAACAGAAAGAGCGACAGCGCCGAGATGACCAGCAGCCCGGTCAAATAGATCAAGTCCTGCGGATACAGGACGAGACCGAGGATGTAGAAGCGCCGTGCGCCGAGGTCGAAGAGCACCGCCTGCCGCTGTCCCCACTCGATCCACGGCAGCCCGTAGAAGAAGAGTTGCGTGGCGAACACCATCACCCAGCGCCAGCGTGCGAACAGCCCCTGGACGGAGCGGACGTAGACCTTCTTGTGCGCCTCATAGAGGCCGACGCTTGTGTCGGCCACCGCGATCGGGATCACCCGACCCTTGGGCATGTTCGAGTCAGGCGCGGAATCTGGCATTGCTTGACCTCAAGGCGTGGCAGGCGCAGGCGCGGCGGCGGATGCACCGGGCTTGTTCGACAGGCCCCAGACGAACGATGTCAGCACGTGGAGCTGCGCTTCCGTCAAGCGCCCCTGTTGCGCCGGCATCTGGTTGGTCTTGCCGGTGTTGATGATTGAGATGATCGCCTCCTGTCCATAGCCATGCAGCCAGATCCTGTCCGACAGGTTTGGCGCGCCTACCGCTGTGTTTCCGATGCCACCGATGCCATGGCAGGCCGCGCAAGCCGTGAACTTGCTTTTGCCCAGGCCGGCCCGCACGGAATCATGTGGACTCCCGGACAAGCTCAGCACATAGTTGGCGACGTTCTTCACGTCCTCCGGCGTGCCCACCGCCTGCGCCATGGGCGGCATCACCCCGATGCGGCCGAGCGTGATCGTTTCCTTGATCTTCTCGGGCGTACCTCCGTGCAGCCAGTCGTTGTCGGTGAGGTTGGGGAATCCCTTGCCCCCGCGCGCATCCGAGCCGTGGCATTGCGCGCAGTTGTTCAGGAACAGTCGCTCGCCGATGGCCATGGCTCCCGGATCCGCAGCCACTCGCTCCACGGGCATCGCCGTGTAAGAGGCATAAATGGGCTCGAGTTCGCGGTTGGCAGCGGCGACGTCCCTTGCATATTCGGAATCTGTGCTCCACGCGAGGCGGCCTTGATAGGTGCCCAAGCCCGGGTAGGCGAAGAGATAGCCGAGAGCGAACACAATCGTGATGACGAACAGGCCCATCCACCAGCGCGGCAACGGGTTGTTCATTTCGCGCAAGTCTTCGTCCCAGACGTGCCCGGTCGTGTTGTCCGCACCGCCCGGCACCTTGGCTCGCGCCGTAAGCCAAAGCAGCAGTCCGCAGGCCAGGATACTCAAGAGAGTCGCAATGGCCACGTACTGTGACCAGAATTCATGGATGAAGTCGCTCATGGTGTCAGTCCTGCTCGAAGGGCAAGCGGCTCGCCTCGTTGAAGCCCTCTGCGCGTCGGCGGGAGTAGGCCCAGACGAGTATTCCGATGAAGGTGGCGAAGGAAACCAGAGTCGCCAAGGTGCGCAAGGTGGTGATGTCCATCGAAGGCTCCCTACTTCAGTGCAAGTCCGAGGGACTGCAGATACGCGACGAGCGCGTCCATCTCTGTTTTGCCGCTGACTTCAGTCGACGCACCGGCAATCTGCTCGTCGGTGAACGGCACGCCGACATGACGCAAGGCGCGCATGTGCGCGGGGGCTTCACCAGGATCGACCTGAGTCGTCTCGAGCCATGAATAGGCCGGCATGTTCGACTCCGGCACCACGTCGCGCGGATTGTTCAGGTGAATGCGATGCCATTCGTCGCTGTACTTGCCACCCACCCGGTGCAGATCGGGACCAGTGCGCTTGCTGCCCCACTGAAACGGGTGGTCGTAGACGAATTCGCCGGCCACGGAGTAGTGGCCATAGCGCATCGTCTCGGCCCGGAAGGGCCGGATCATTTGCGAATGGCAGTTGTAGCAACCCTCGCGCACGTAGATGTCGCGCCCCAGAACCTGCAGCGGCGTTGGCGGCTTCAGGCCCGTGATCGCCTCCGTGGTGGACTTCTGGAAGAACAGCGGCACGATCTCGACCAGTCCGCCGATGGCGACGACCAGCAGGACCAGCACGATCATGAGGAAATTGTTGGTCTCGATCTTCTCGTGCGAGAAGCCGGACTTCGGGGTACTGGTGCTCATCGAATCTCCTCAGGCACTTGCCAGCGCTGGCGTCGGGATGACCATGCGAATCGAACGGCCCACGACGACCGTCATGGCCACGTTCCAAGCCATCACCAGCATGCCGCCCAGGTAGAGCAGACCGCCGACGACGCGAACCATGTAGTAGGGATAGGTGGCCTTCACCCCTTCGACGAACGTGTAGGTGAGCGTGCCGTCGGGATTGATGGAGCGCCACATCAGCCCCTGCATCACACCCGCGATCCACATGGCCGCGATGTAGAGAACGATCCCGATCGTCGACATCCAGAAGTGCAGCTCGATGGCCTTGACACTGTACATCTCGGTCCGGTTGTAGAGCCGCGGAATCAGGTAGTAGAGAGAGCCCATCGTGATGAAGCCCACCCAGCCGAGGGCGCCCGAATGCACGTGGCCGATGGTCCAGTCCGTGTAATGCGAGAGGGCATTGACGGTCTTGACGGACATCATCGGGCCCTCGAAGGTGGACATGCCATAGAAGGACAGCGACACGATCAGGAAACGCAGGATCGGGTCGGTGCGCAACTTGTGCCAGGCACCAGAGAGCGTCATCACCCCATTGATCATGCCGCCCCAACTGGGCGCAAGGAGGATCAGCGAAAACACCATGCCGATCGACTGCGTCCAGTCAGGCAAGGCCGTGTAGTGCAAATGGTGCGGCCCCGCCCACATGTACGTGAAGATCAGCGCCCAGAAGTGCACGATCGACAGGCGGTACGAATACACCGGCCTGCCTGCCTGCTTCGGAACGTAGTAGTACATCATTCCGAGAAAGCCCGCCGTCAGAAAGAAGCCCACGGCGTTGTGCCCGTACCACCACTGGACCATGGCGTCCTGCACACCGGCATACGCCGAATAGCTCTTCATCCAGCCAGCAGGAACTGCCGCGCTGTTGACGATGTGCAGCAGAGCCACAGCGATGATGAACGCCCCGAAGAACCAGTTGGCCACATAGATGTGGCGCACCTTGCGAGTGCCGATGGTGCCGAAGAAGACGATGGCGTAGGCCACCCACACCAATGCAATCAGGATGTCGATCGGCCATTCGAGCTCCGCGTATTCCTTGCCGCTGGTGTAGCCCATGGGCAAGCTGATGGCGGCAGCCACGATGACCGCCTGCCATCCCCAGAACACGAAAGACGCAAGGCCGGGCGCAAAGAGACGGGTCTGGCAAGTGCGCTGCACCACGTGGAAGCTGGTCGCCATCAAGGCGCATCCGCCGAAGGCGAAGATCACCGCATTGGTATGCAAGGGCCGAAGCCGCCCGTAGCTGAGCCACGGAACTCCGAAGTTGAGTTGCGGCCAGGCCAACTGCGACGCGATGATCACGCCGACCAGCATTCCCACCACACCCCATACGACAGCCATGATGGCGAACTGCCGGACTGCGGTGTCGCTGTACACCGCAGCGGGAGAATTCGGAGATTGCATCATCAGGTCCTTCCTTGAACTCGGGCAAGTGTCCCGGGGGACCACCACCAAAGGCTTGATGCAGATCAATCGCTTCGCAGGATGCGCTCGCCCTCGGGCTCGATGTCCTCGAACTGCCCACCATCGACGGCCCACCAAAGCCCGCCGAGGATCACCAGCACGAGCACGACCGAGAACGGAATCAGCAAAAAGAGAATGTCCATTGGCGTTCAGCTTCCTGCCTGCCGCGCCAGGCGCGCGGCGTTGAGTACCACCACCAGAGAACTTGCCGCCATACCGAGGCCCGCCAGCCACGCCGGAAGCAAGGCCATGAAGGCCAGTGGCACACAAAGCGTGTTGTAGGCAGCGGCCCATCCCAGGTTCTGCCGCACTGTGCGAAGCGTGCGGCGGGCTTGTTCGATGGCCTGCGGAATCACGGCAAGCTGATCGCCAAGCACGATGAAGTCGGCCCTGGCTTTCGCCAGCGGAACTGCGCCGCCAAAGGCAAACGACACATTCGCCTGCGCGAGCACAGGGCCGTCGTTCAATCCGTCGCCGACCATCGCAACACGGCGTCCGCGCGCTTGCTGCTCTTGCACCGCGCGCAGCTTTTCCTCGGGCATGCAGTCGCCACGCGCGTCCGGGATTCCGACTCGCCCGGCGACCTCCTGTGCGGCGGCGCCGCGATCCCCGGAGAGCAACTGCACGGCCACTCCTTGCGCCATGAGCGCAGCGACCGCAGCTTTGGCGTCGGCACGAAGATCCTCCGCAAGAACGAAGGTCGCGGTCCATCCTTGCTCGTCGGCGAGATGCACGTGCATGGCGTCCGAAGGCAGAGTCGGCACGCGGCAGAACGAGGCCGATCCCAGATGCACGTGGCGTGCGAGGCGGTCGATGCTCCCCTTCCGCAGCAATCGGCCTTCGATACCGTTGCCCGGGTGCTCCGTTGTCTCCAAGGCCTCCCACGAAGGTGACGAGCGGAACTGCGCATTCCATGCATTCACGAGTGCGCGCGAAACGGGATGCAGCGACTGCGCAGCCAATGCGGCAGCGATCTCGAGCGCATCACCAGGCCGCAAGCCGCGACGGCAATAGACGCGCTCCAGGCGAGGTAGATCGCGCGTGAGGGTGCCG
This sequence comes from Variovorax sp. 01N429, assembly GCF_056399425.1. Classification (NCBI taxonomy): domain Bacteria; kingdom Pseudomonadati; phylum Pseudomonadota; class Betaproteobacteria; order Burkholderiales; family Comamonadaceae; genus Variovorax; species Variovorax sp. 01N429. The sequence continues at coordinate 34,891 of NZ_JBFTRG010000010.1, forward strand.
GTCTTGTCGAAGACCACCGTGTCGATCGACGCAAGGGCTTCCAATGCCTGAAGATTGCGGACGACCACGCCGCTGCGAGCCAATGCCCCTGCGCTCGCGAGCATTGCGGCCGGCGTGGCGAGCGACAGCGCACAGGGACATGTCACGATCAGCACGGCGACGGCCGCCATCAGCGCCTTTCCGGAATCGACGTTCCACCAGAACACTGCCGCCAGCGCAGCCGCGGCAAGCACGGCAAGCAGGAAGGGCTTTGCGGCGCGGTCGGCCATTTGCGCCAGGCGCGGCTTCTGCAGCGAAGCACTTTCCATCAATGCGACGATCTGTCCGAAACGCGTGTCTTGTCCCACTGACTCAACCCGCACACGCACCATCGACGCGACGTTGTGGCTTCCGGCGAGCACGTGCGCACCTTGCGAGCGCTGCACAGGGCGCGATTCGCCGGTCAAGAGCGCCTCGTCGGCCATCGTGTTGCCGTCAATCACGATGCCGTCTGCCGGAAATGCTTCACCCGGCAGGACCCTGACGACGTCGCCTGCCGCCAACCGGCGCACCGAGACGCGCGAGAACGTTCCGTCGCCACCGAGCCGCTCGACGCTGTCGGGGAGCCGGTTCATCAATGCCTCGAGTGCGCCGGCGGTGCGGTCCCGAAGTCGCGACTCCAGCCAACGACCGGTGAGCAGGAAGAAGACGAACATCGTGAGTGAATCGAAATACACCTGTTCGCCCAACCGCCCTTGAGGATCGAACGTCGCCGCACTGCTGACGCTGAAGGTGATCGCGATGCCGAGCGCGACCGGAAAATCCATGCCTATGCGACGCACGCGCAGATCGCGCAGGGCGCTGCGGAAGAACGGGCCGCACGAAAAGGCAATGACAGGCAGCGTGAGAACCCAGGAGGCCCAGCGAAGCAATTGGGCGGCATCCGCAGACATGTCGCCCGGACGCGCGATGTAAGCGGGATACGCGTACATCATCACTTGCATCATGCAGAAGCCCGCCACCAGCCAGCGCCAAAGTGCAAGGCGGCCCTCTCGCTTGCGCCGCGCCCGCGCAAACATATCACCGGCCGGCACCAGCGGATAGCCCGCTGCTGCCGCCGCTTCGAACCATCGCGAAGGCCGAACTGTGGCCGCCGACCAGACGATGCGGGCGCGTCCGCTGGCGGCGCTCACGTCGATGCGTTCGACGCCCTGCACCCGGCCCACGGCCTCTTCAACGGCGAGCGCGCAGGCCGCGCAACGCATGCCGTCGACCACGACTTGCGATTCCCAGCGCCCCGTGGCCGGGTCTCCGTCGATGGCGCGGCCGAACCCCGCCCATTCGGCCGGATCGTCGAGCACTGCCTGACCAAACGAGAGCACAGCTTGCATCGGCCGAGGCTATTGCTTGTCTTGCACGCGAAGCTTGATCTGAATCAAGCCAATGGCGGTCTCGTCACCCCCGCTCCCCCCAACGGTGAAGAAGCCGGTTTCCGCATCTCTGGCCGCAGCGTCTCCCGCGAGATAGTAGCCGCGCAGTTCGGAAGGAAAGTAGCTTGCGACGTGACCTTCTGGAGTGCATTCGCGATGGCCGTGACCTATGCCGCGGGCACTTTCTTCGGGACGGTCGTTGCGTGATCCTGGCCTGGGGCTGCGATGCGCGGCTTGAGATTCAGCGTTGCGCACCCAACCGAGGCCTCGCTTGCGCCATATCAATGGGCGACGCTGGGACGATCCGATACTGGTCACATCTCCATTGCCAAAGGAACGCGCCATGTACCAACGAATTCTTGTTCCGGTTGACGGAAGTCCTACATCACGCCGCGGTTTGGACGAGGCCATCCATCTCGCCCAACTCACTAAAGGCCGCCTGCGTCTTATTCATGTGGTCGACGAACTCTCATTTGCGGTCGCGATGGACGCGTATTCAAGTTATTCCGGGGACTGGCTGGGCCTCTTGCGCAAGGCCGGCCAAGGTGTGCTCAACGAGGCCAAGGGGATTGCGACAAAAGCGGATGTGGAGGTCGAGACCGTGCTGAGCGAAAGCTTCCACGGCGCGGTTCATGAAATGGTCACGGCCGAGGCTACCAAGTGGGCGGCGGATTTGATTGTCGTCGGCACGCACGGCCGCCGCGGGGTGAGGCGGCTGGTGCTGGGCAGCAGTGCCGAACATATCCTGCGATACGCGCCGGTGCCTGTCCTTCTGGTGCGCGCGACGGGGTCTGAGTCGAAGGCCGACAACGGATCATCCGCGCCTTCGCAAGCAGACGCGCCGGAGATTGAAACTGGAACAAACTGAATGGCGGGCCGGGGCAACGACGCCACGGTCGCCAAGTCCAATCGGCTCGGTCAGGAAATGCACGGCGCCAGTTCGAGTCGCCGCGCATCAGTTGCGGATCTCGCGATCGGGCAGCGCGGGCAAGATATCCCAGGCCTTCGGGGCCCGAGTTCGACACGCCTGATTTTGATCGAGCGCAAGTAGCCTGTGGACGCCCTTACATAGACTGAGATTGCCGATTGACGACTGTCTCAGCGACGTCCGTGGCCAAGCTCGAAGACGGCGTGCTACGTCTCACCTTGCCCCAGCGCGAAGGCTCCGCCAGCCGAACGCTGAAGATTCAGTAGAGCCCAGTGCAAATGAGCACCAAGCAATCCACGGCGCTCAGGGCGATCGCTTTCGTCATGGCTACGCTCGGCGCGACGGGCCTGCTGATTGCCGCGGGCCTGACAGAAGCCGATCGTAGATTCCCAAAGGGAAGGCATCGCCACACCCGTGTTCCCGCCAACAGCAATTGCATGCGTCATCCTGGGTGCGGCACTCTGCGCTGGATTTGCGCCACATCAAGATCTCTCCAGGGTGGGGCTCCGATACTGAGGGACCTATCTACCTCCGGAGCACGCCATGTACCAACGCATTCTGGTTCCCGTCGACGGCAGTCCGACCTCTCAGCGCGGATTGAACGAGGCCATCGAACTCGCGAAGATCACCAAAGGCTGTCTGCGGATGCTGCATGTCATCGACGACCTTTCGTTCTCCCTGGCATTGGATGCCTACTCCGGCCATCCCGGCGAATGGATGAAGCAGTTGCGCGACGGCGGAGGGCGCATCCTCGATGCAGCGAAGGCAACCGCTGAAGCGGCGGGCGTAGAAGCCGATACCCTGTTGTGCGATCGTGTCATGGGGCCGGTCTACGAGCAGGTCACGACCGAGGCGAACAACTGGCACGCGGATCTGATTGTTCTGGGCACTCACGGCCGTCGTGGTATCGATCGATTCGTGATGGGCAGCAGTGCAGAACACATCCTGCGTCATGCGCGCATTCCCGTGCTGCTGGTGCGCGCATCGGAGGCTGCCACGAAGGCTCAGTCCGTATCGGACAGCGTCAAGGTGCATCTGCCCTCGGCCGCGCTCTCGCTCGAATAGCCGCGCACAGAGTCGAAGCTCGACGCAGCGTCTCTACACCGGCGGTTGACACAGTGTTTCTCGAGCGATGATGGGCATGGAAGTGTCATGGCCAGATGTTCGCCGGAGCGCAACGCACTGAATTCCACCGGGCCGTCGAGCGGCTGAAAGGCTGGCGAAGACGGTTCGAGTTTCAGTCGCTCTCACTTGCCCTTGAACAACCGTTTTCTGGACGAACTACGATGCCAGCGATCGCCTTGCTCATAGGTGCAATCCTGGTTCTGGCGACCCTCGTCGACGCCTTTGAAGTGGTTCTGCTGCCGCGGCCAGTGCGTCGGCGAGTGCGGCTGAACCGGTATTTCTTTCAAACCACCTGGTACCTGTGGGCCCGATGCGCCAAGGTCTGGCCTTTAGGCCGCCGGCGCGAGGACTTTATTGGAGTCTACGGACCGCTGGCAATGGTGATGCTCTTCGCCCTGTGGGGCTGGAGCCTGATCATTGGGTTTGGACTGATTCACTGGGCCCTTCAACGCCTGGTGCACACCGCCGGGGCTGACGCACTGATTGACCTGATCATCATCAGCGGAGACTCCTTCTTCACGCTTGGCTACGGCGACAACGTGCCGCACCATCGCCTCGCGCGGCTGTTGGTGATCTTCGAAGCCGGCGTGGGCTTTGGCTTTATCGCGCTGACTGTTGGCTACTTGCCCGTGCTCTACCAACATTTCACCCGTCGAGATCTACAACTCATTGAATTCTCCGCGCGCTCGGGCTCGCCTCCCACCGCCGAGGCACTGCTCGCCTGGCACGCGCATGACAGCCCGGAGGCACTTGAGCGGTGGCTGAGGGGCTGGGAAATCTGGGCAAGCGATCTGATCGAGAGCCAAGCCGTCTATCCCATGCTGGCGTATTACCGATCTCAGCACGAAGGCCATTCCTGGCTTGGCTCTCTCGCGGTGGTTCTGGATGTGTGCACGTTGCTGATCGCGGGTGCCGACGATTCACGCCGTCACCAAGCGACCGCCACCTTCTGCGCTTTGAGGCGAGTCCTCGATGAAGCCAGCGAATCTCTGCGCGTGGCGCCTGCGCATCAGCTTTCGGCTCGTTGTATGGATGCCGCGGCCCTGAAGCATCTCACACGGGCAATGCGAGGGATCCTGCCAAGCTGGCGTAGCGACGAGGCCAGCTTGCGCGCGATTGAGCAGCTACGCAAAAGCTATGAACCCCGATTGGAAGGCTTAGCCGCCTACTTGCTGCTGAACGTGCCGAGCTGGACAAATACCGCTGCAACGGGAGCCGAGCGCTTCAGTCGCGACGCGATCGTGCAGCAACTCACGCAGGGGCGCCGGGAGTGATGGCGGTGTCCCGCCCACGAAGCACAAGCCCCTTCAGAACTCCGAGGCGGACCCGCTCCCGCGACAGGGCTGCAATCAGCGTCCTCCAGCGTCGCGGACAGCTGCCATGGACGACGCTACCTCAGTGCGCTTCGGATAGCTGCTCCAGGATCGCCGGGTTCTCCAGCGTCGATATGTCCTGGGTGATGGCTTCGTTCTTGGCCACGGAGCGCAAGAGCCGACGCATGATCTTTCCGCTGCGTGTCTTCGGCAGGTTGTCGGCAAAGCGGATGTCCTTGGGCTTGGCGATAGGGCCAATCTCTTTGCCGATCCAGTTTCGCAGCTCGATGGCCAGCTTGCGCGCCTCCTCCCCAGTCGGCCTTGCACGCTTGAGCACGACGAAGGCGCAGATCGCTTCGCCGCTGGTCTCGTCAGGGCGCCCCACGACAGCCGCCTCGGCGACCAGATGGGTGCAAGCCACAAGTGCGGATTCGATCTCCATCGTACCCATGCGATGTCCGCTGACGTTCAGCACGTCGTCGATGCGCCCCCCAATGGTGAAGAAGCCGGTTTCCGCATCTCTGGCCGCACCGTCACCCGCGAGGTAGTAGCCGCGCAGTTCGGAAGGAAAGTAGCTTGCGGCGTAGCGCGCATCGTCGCCCCACACTGTTCTGATCATGCTTGGCCAGGGCTTCTTGATCACCAGCAGCCCGCTTTGGCCGTTGGGCACGTCACCACCGGTTTCATCCACGATGGCCGCCATGATGCCCGGGAAGGGAAGCGTGCACGAACCCGGCACCAATGTCGTGGCGCCCGGCAGTGGCGTGATCATCTGGCCGCCTGTTTCAGTCTGCCACCAGGTATCGACAATGGGGCAACGACCGCCACCGACGTGCTCGTGATACCACTCCCAGGCTGCCGGGTTGATGGGCTCGCCGACAGATCCGAGCACGCGCAGACTGCTCAGGTCGCTATTGCGCGGATGCACGTCTGGATGGCCCTCCGCAGCCTTGATCAAAGACCGAATGGCCGTCGGCGCCGTGTAGAACACTGTCACCTTGTGGCGCTCGATCATCTTCCAGAATCGTGCGGCATCCGGGTAGGTCGGAATTCCTTCGAACACCACTTCCGTCGCTCCAATAGCCAATGGTCCATAGGCGATGTAGGTGTGCCCAGTGACCCAGCCGATGTCGGCCGTGCACCAGAACACATCGTCGTCATGGATGTCGAAGGTCCATTGCGTGGTCACGGCCGCATGCACGAGATATCCGCCACTGCAATGCTGCACCCCTTTCGGCTTGCCCGTCGAGCCGGACGTGTAGAGAAGGAAGAGCGGGTGCTCGGCCCCCACCCACTCAGGCTCGCAATGCAAAGGCTGCGCTGCCGTGATTTCATGCATCCAGTGGTCGCGGTTTTGCCACGAGACCGCGCCGCCGGTACGCCGGTAGACGATCACCTCGCGCACGGTCTCGCAACCGCCCAGTGCCAGTGCCTCGTCGACCAGCGCCTTGAGCGGCAGAGCCTTGCCACCCCGCATCTGCTCGTCCGCGGTGACCACCGCCAATGCGCCGGTGTCCGCAATCCGGTCATGGAGCGATTGCGCGGAGAAGCCGCCGAAGACGACAGAGTGCACCGCACCGATGCGGGCGCATGCCTGCATGGAGATCACGGCTTCGATCGACATCGGCATGTAGATGACCACGCGATCGCCCTTGCCAACGCCCAGTGCCTTCAGCGCGTTGGCCATCCGGGCCGTTCTCGCAAGCAGTTCAGAGTAGGTGATGCGCGTCACGGCACCGTCGTCCGCCTCGAAGATGATCGCCACCTTGTCACCGCCGCCGGCTTCCACGTGGCGGTCGAGGCAGTTGTACGACACGTTCAGCGTGCCGTCGGCGAACCATTCAAAAATCGGCGCGCGGCTGGTGTCGAGCACCTGCGTGAAGGGCTTCTTCCAAGCCACGAACTCCCGCGCCAGCCGGGCCCAATACCCCTCGTAGTCGGCGTCCGCCTCCGCCGCGAGCGATTCGTATGCCGCGCGGCCAGCGACATGCGCCGAGCGAAGAAGCCGCTCCGGCGGCGGGTACTGCTTTGGGGCCTTGGATACGTCGAGCTGACTCATGCATTTCTCCTTGAAGGGTTCGCAGATGTTGGAGGCACTTCAGGCTGCGAACTTTGAGCTAGCGCAAGCTCACGGAAATATCCCTGGCTTCCAATCGCATCGGCCCCCAGTCATTTGCAGGAGACCCCATGGACGACAAACTGGTTCGACGGATCGTCAGCCAACCCAAGTACAAGGAGTTGAAGGCCAAGCGCACGCGCTTCGGCTGGATGCTCACGCTGCTCATGCTGATCGTCTACTACGGCTTCGTGCTGCTTGTGGCGTTCAACAAGCCCTTCCTCGCTCAAAGGCTGGGTGAAGGCGTCATGACCGTCGGCATGCCGATTGGCTTTGGGGTGATCGTGTTCACGATCCTCATTACCGCCTACTACGTCCGTCGCGCTAACGCCGAGTTCGACGTGCTCTCAGAAGCCGTTCGCAAGGAGGTGTTGTGATGAACCGGCACACCCATGCACTTCGCGCCTTGCTGGCTCTGGCTGCGCTGCTCGCGCTGTCTTCCGGCGTGATGGCCGCCGGCGCCGACCTCGGCCAGGCGCAAAAGCAGGCAACGAACTGGACGGCCATCGGCATGTTCGGCTTGTTCGTGGTCGGCACTCTTTTCATTACCAAGTGGGCCGCGGCAAAGACGAAGTCGGCCTCGGATTTCTACACCGCCGGGGGCGGCATCACGGGGTTCCAGAATGGCCTGGCGATCGCAGGTGACTACATGTCCGCCGCCTCTTTCCTCGGCATTTCGGCGGCGGTCATGGCAGCGGGCTACGACGGCCTCATCTATTCGATCGGCTTCCTCGTTGGCTGGCCGATCCTCACCTTCCTGATGGCGGAACGCCTGCGCAATCTTGGCAAGTTCACCTTCGCGGACGTGGCTGCGTTTCGTTTCAAGCAATCTCCCATCCGCATCTTCGCGGCTTCGGGCACGCTGGTCGTGGTGGCCTTCTACCTGATCGCGCAGATGGTGGGCGCTGGGCAGCTCATCAAGCTGCTGTTCGGTCTTGAATACTGGATCGCGGTGGTCATCGTCGGCTCGCTGATGATGGTGTACGTGCTGTTCGGCGGCATGACCGCCACCACGTGGGTCCAGATCATCAAGGCCGCACTGTTGCTGGGCGGCGCCACCTTCATGGCGCTGTCGGTGTTGTGGCACTTCGGCTTCAGCCCGGAAGCCATGTTCGCGGGCGCCGTCAACATCAAGACCGACCTCGCACTGAAGGACGGGAAGACCGCGGAAGCGGCCGCGGCGGTCGGACAGTCGATCATGGGCCCGGGCAATTTCGTCAAGGATCCTGTCTCAGCGATCTCGTTCGGCATGGCTCTCATGTTCGGCACGGCCGGCCTGCCGCACATCCTGATGCGGTTCTTCACGGTGCCCAGTGCAAAGGAAGCGCGAAAGTCGGTGATGTGGGCAACGGGCTGGATCGGCTACTTCTACCTGCTCACCTTCATCATCGGCTTCGGTGCCATCAGCTTCGTGCTGACGAATCCACGCTTTCTGGACGCCGACGGGCTGCTGCGCGGCGGTGGCAACATGGCGGCCATCCATCTGGCCAGTGCGGTGGGCGGCAACGTGTTCCTCGGCTTCATCTCGGCGGTGGCTTTCGCGACGATCCTCGCGGTCGTCGCAGGACTGACGCTGTCCGGCGCATCGGCGGTTTCGCACGACCTGTTCGCGACCGTCGTGAAGAAGGGAAAGGCCGACAGCAAGTCAGAGTTGCGCATGTCGAAAATCACGACGGTGGCACTGGGCGCGCTGGCAGTGTTGCTCGGCATCGCGTTCGAGAAACAGAACATTGCCTTCATGGTGTCGCTGGCATTCGCGATTGCCGCCTCCGCCAATTTCCCGGTCCTGTTCATGTCGGTGCTTTGGAAGGGCTGCACAACGCGAGGCGCCGTCATCGGCGGCTTTCTTGGGCTCGTCTCTTCGGTCGCGCTCACGGTGGTCTCTCCATCGGTATGGGAAGCGACGCTCGGTCATCCGGCCGGTTCATCCCTGTTTCCCTTCGCATCACCGTGCCTGTTCTCCATGCCCATGGCCTTCCTGGGCATCTGGCTCTTTTCGATTCTGGATGCCAGCGATCGCGCGACCATCGACAAGAACGGCTTTCTGGCGCAGCAGGTGCGATCGGAGACCGGAATCGGGGCGTCAGGCGCCAGCGGGCACTGAGTAGGCGGCGCCCCCGGAGCGCACTGCTGCATTGCGATTGCGCGGTATCCACGACTAACATACCGGGGTGATATCTCCCATACATTTGGCCGTTCTCGATGACGAAATCGAGATCACCGTACTTCTTGCGACTTATCTGCAAGGCCAGGGCTTTCGGGTCAGCCAGCTGAATTCTGGAAGAGAGCTTTTCCGGCTCATGGAGCGTGACGCCCCGGCACTGGTCCTGCTTGACCTCGGCCTGCCGGGGGAAGACGGATTCTCCATTGCTCGCCAGTTGCGCGAACACTGGCGATGCGGGCTGGTCATCGTCACCGGTCGAGGCGATGCGGTCGACAAGGTGGTCGGACTGGAGGTGGGGGCCGATGACTATGTGACCAAGCCTTTCGACCTGCGGGAGCTGGTGGCGCGGATCAAGGCGGTTCTTCGGCGTCTTGCGCCAGCCGAGGTGGCCGCTCCCGCTGCCGCGCCGGTCGCCGCGCCGACCCAATTGCGCTTCGGGCAATGGGCGCTCGACACCGCAGCTCGGCGCCTGCTGAATGCCGAGCGAGGCGAGGTTTCGCTCACCTCCGGCGAATTCGATCTCTTGCACATCCTGCTCACGCATCCTGGCCGCGTCCTGTCGCGCGATTTCCTGCTCGGACTCGCGCGGGGCCGGGAAGCCGGGCCGTTCGACCGCACCATCGACGTCCAGATCGGACGGCTGCGCCGAAAGATCGAGACTGATCCCGAGAATCCGCAGATCATCAAGTCGGTGAGGGGTGCAGGCTACATCCTCGTTCCCAAGGTCGACGCGGGCTGACCATGGCTGGATTCAACGTGCCAAAGCTCGACGATGGTGCCGTGTTTCGCTCGCTGTTCCTCGCCTACCCCGATGCATTGCTGCTGGTCGATTTGCAGGGCGTCATCGGACTTGCCAATCCGGCAGCGCTCGCATTGCTGGGTTACACGGAATCCGAACTGATCGGCCTGTCGGTCGACGAGCTGGTGCCCAACGCCATCAGGCCCCGCCATTCCGCCTACCGCAAAGCCTATGCGGAATCTCCCCGCGCCCGCCCCATGGGTACGCAGATGGACCTGGTTGCAAAGCGGCGGGACGGCAGCGAAGTGATGGTGGAAATCGCCCTGAGCCCTTTGCAGGATCATGGCCTCCCCTACGTTGTCGCGGCGATCCGCGGCGTCGGCGCCTATCCCCGCGTGAAGCAGGCGCTGCAACGCGCCCGCTACGCCGAATACCTCGCCCAATTCGGTCGTGATGCGGTCGATGCGCCCCATTCGTCCACGCTCGCCGAACTCGTTTCCAGGATCGCCGCCGAAGCCTTGCAGGTCGAGATGGCGAAGGTCCTTCTTCTCAAGCCGAGCGGTCTCGAACTGCGGATCGCCGCCGGTGTGGGCCTGTTGCCGAACGAGCAGATCGGAGACCCTCTTCGGATAGAGCCTGGCACACCCACCGGCTGCGTGGTTGCCGAGGGCAAGCCCATCCTGATCAGCGACTACGCCCACGAGCAGCGCTTCAGAATCCCGGAGCGGTACGTCGGGGCGGGAATGGCTTGCGAGCTCTCCGTGCCGCTGGCTGACCGTGGCCGCACGATCGGTATTCTGGTGGTGCGCTCGCGCACGCCCGGGCGCCTGGGCGACGAAGAGACGCGATTCCTCGAATCTCTTTCGAGCATGCTGGCTACCGTCTTTCAGCGGGAACGAAGCGAAGAGGCGCTGGATCATGCACAGCGGCTCGAGACGGTCGGGCAACTCACGGGCGGTGTGGCGCACGACTTCAATAACCTGCTGACCATCATCTCCGGCAATCTCCAGGTCCTGGAGGACTCCCCTCAATACGCGGGCGATGCATTTCTTCAGCAGCTCGTGGGTGCCGCTTCGCGCGCTACCAAGCGCGGCGCCGAGCTGACGGGCAAGCTGCTGGCCTTCTCGCGGAGGCAAGTTCTGCAGCCCACCGTGGTCGACGTGACGGCGCTGTTAGGTTCGCTCAGGGACATGTTGCGCCGCACGCTGGACCAGCACATCGCCATTTCGCTGCAATCCGAGCAAGCACTGTGCATGGCGGACCCGATGCAGCTCGAATCCGCACTGCTGAACGTGGCCATCAACGCCCGTGACGCCATGCCCCGGGGCGGCTCGATTGCATTCGTCTGCCGCGCAGTGGCTTCCTTGCCCGATGGCCTCGATATCGAGCACGAGCAGCCTCCTGAGGACGGATTCGTCGCCATCTCGGTTTCGGACACGGGAGACGGAATGTCCGAATCCGTCAAGGAGCGCGCGTTCGAGCCCTTCTTCACCACGAAGGAAACCGGCCGCGGTACGGGCCTGGGTCTCTCGACGGTCTACGGATTCGCGAGGCAGTCCCATGGTGCCGTCAGCCTCGCCAGCGCACCCGGCGTGGGGACGACGGTGACGATCTACCTCCCGCGGGTGGGCCTGGACCTCGCCGCAGACGACCTCGACCCGACAACGCTCGACGAACTGCCTCCGGGCCTGCGCGTCTTGCTGGTGGAAGACGATGCCGAAGTCCGCGACGTCGTCCGCCAGTTTCTGACTTCGCTCGCTTGCGAAATCGTGGTTGCCAACAACGCCGAGGAAGCGATGCGCGTGCTTGCGCAGAATTCAGGCATCGACCTGTTGCTCACGGATGTCCTGCTCGGCGCGGGCAAGCGCGGCACCGAACTGGCCGATGCTGCCCTCGCGTCTCACCCGGGCCTGCCGGTCTTGCTCATGTCCGGTTTCTCGAGCGAACTGCTCAACGAACCCAGCGGCCGGGAACTGCTTCGCAAGCCTTTCACACGTGCAGAGCTCAGGCAAGCATTGGCACGGGCGCTGGTTACAGTGCCATAGCTTCGCGGTTCGAGGGGCGCCGGACTTGACGGCGGTCAACATCGGCCCGCGGCATGTGCCATACCGTCGCTGGTGTGAAAGGCGCTTCTCCCGCTCTGTTGCATCGTTTGCCTTTTGACAGTCTCTCGGACGCGAGCCCGATTCTGTCGGTGTTCGCGTTCGCCAGGTGCCTGCGCGCCGAAGCGCGGTCGGGTTCGATCCGCCACGCGCTGCAAGGAAAGAATCTCTCATTGCTGGTCGAGACGCCGGGACCGAAGAGTTCGCCGCTTCAACGGGCGGCGATCGACCTCGGTGCTCGCGTCGCCGAGGTGCCTTTCGCCGATGCTGACGGCTCCGTACCTCGCGACCTCGGCGCCCTGGCCCGCATCCTGGGCCGCATGTATGACGCGATCGACTGCGGGTCGCTCGCAGCGCCCGTGGTCGAGCGCATCGAAAGGGAAGCCGGCGTGCCGGTCTATGCCGGGCTCGGCCTGGACGACCGGCCCGCCCGGGCGTTGGCGGATCTGCTCACGCTCTCGGAAGCCGGGCCACCCACCGGGGCCCCGCCAGGCATTGTGTTTCTGGGGGACACGCAGACTCTGCGAAGCCGCGTGTTCCTCGCGTCCGCGCGGCAGGTGGGCTTTGTCGTCAAGCCTGGCAAGCCCGGCCATGAGTCGGCAGCCAGCGAAGCGGACTTCGTGGTCGACGCGACCCATCCCCCCCGATGGTCCCTGCGCAGGGCCAACGTGCCTCTGGACGAGGAACAGCGTTCGGAGAACCACAGGTGCTTGATGCAAACCGTTCTCATGGACACGATGGCCCGAGCTTGAGCCGCTGCATCCGCGTTGGCAGCATCCGGCAACGAATGGCGCTCGTTGCCGGCTAGACTGATCGTCTTTCTCACTGGCTCTCGGAAACGGCACTATGCGGCGGCTTCGCTTCCTCACCAACCGGCACCGGGCTCCGTCGACGAACCGGACCCTGGGATTGCTCCTCGCGTTCAATGCCGGCGCCGTCAATGCCGGAGGATTTCTGGTCCTCCACTTCTATACGTCGCACATGACGGGCTTCGCCTCTCAGCTCGCCGACGGCCTGGTGCTCGAAAACTCCACGCTGTTGATGAACGCCCTCGGGGCCATCGTGTCGTTCATGTCCGGCGCAGCGGTCTGTGCGGTGCTTGTCAACTGGAGCCGCAAACATCATCTTCATAGCGTCTATGCCCTGCCGCTCATTCTCGAAGCCGTGTTGATGTTTCCGTTCGGCCTGATGGGCTCCGTGACGCTCAACTGGCGTACGCCTTTTGCGGTGCCGCTCACGGTGCTGCTCCTCTCCTTCATCATGGGCCTGCAGAACGCCGTCGGCTCCAAGACGTCCGGCGGGAGCATCCGAACGACGCACATGACGGGCAACATCACCGATCTGGGAATGGAAATCGGCAAGATGATCTACTGGAACCGCAGCGGAAGGCCCGCTCAGATGTTCGTGCGCGCGGACCGGCAGCGCATGCGCATGGCCGGCGGTCTCGTCCTGATGTTTGTCGTTGGCGGCATTGCGGGCGCGTTTGGATTCAAGAACCTGGGATTCGTCTGCGTGATTCCACTGGCGGCGCTCCTGCTGCTCCTCTCGGTGCCGCCCTTCCGGCGCGACCTTGAAAAGCTGCATGCGCTGGGCTTCACATTCGGTTTCCTGAACCGCCGCGGGCGATGAGTCGTCAGCAATGCTCAGTCCGGCGTGAACTTCTTGTTGAAGATGTCGACATCGGAGGCAAGCTCGAAGGTCGCCACCTGTCCCATCTTGCCGTCACTGAGACGGCATGCCGAGAACAGGCTGTAGCGGCCCTTGAAATAGAACTCGTCCATCACGATGAGCGCATACGGGTACGGCACGAACACCTGGTGCTCGAACACGATGCGATGCACGTTCCTCGGTGAGGGAAAGAGCTTGTAGTCGGCTGTGTCAATGGATTTTGCGGTGGCCATGGTTTGCTGACTCTTTCATTTCAATCTGCAAATGCAAGAAAAGCCTTCAATTTAAGGTACCGTTTGCCCAAAATTGGAGGTCCTGATGCGTCGCTTGTTTGCCAACCGGCTTGCCACTGCCACGGGGATTGCGGTGGTGCTGATGTCAGCCGTTTTCGCGCTCGTGCGCGTGCTGTAGAGGCCGTCACGCGAGTTCTCAAAACGTGCGGGGTGCGGCAACGCTCGCACTGAGCCCGGTGCCGTGCTTCAGGCTTTCCTGTTCCTGATCCTGGTCCTGGCTGTCTTCGTCTTGTTGCTGGCTGCAGGCGTTCATCAAGGGCCCGGGGCACTCCGAGCGAAACTGCATGAACCCCAGTGTGCTGCCAGCAACTGTCAGGCAGGCGAATAGAAGCCATGCCGCAGCGGAGAGCCCACGGCGTGCGCCCCAGCGACGTCCGAAGTGTTTCTGCAAGCCGCCGCCAGCGACTTGGCCTTCCAGCTCCTGGAGATACCCGCCCACCGCGGCGATGTGCCTGCGGATCGCCAGGGCCTTCAGGCCTCCATACGCAGCGATGGCAACCGGCACCCACCACACCAGACCCGCAAAACCAACCAGCGACTCCGCGTTTGTCGCCACCCAGGCGAAGATCGCTGCGGCGCCGATGACGCATGCACGTTCGAGCATTGCAAGCTCAGACATGCAGCTCGTCGCCTCTTTGTGAAGTGCTGCGTACTCATCGTTCTGCAGCGTGGGCTCAGTCATACATTGCTCCCGTCGTCTTCATCTTTATCTTTGTCTTTGTCTGCATGCGCATCTATCGCAAATAGGCCTGCGCCAGCGAGACCCAATAGCTCGCGGTGCTGGGCAGGATCTCGTCGTTGAAGTCATAGCCGGTGTTGTGCACCATGCAGCCCGGGCCGCTCCCCGGCTTGCCGTCGCCGTTTCCGACAATGAAGTAGCTGCCCGGCACGGCGTTCAGCATGAAGGCGAAGTCGTCGCTGGCCTGCAATGGCGCCATGTCGGGAATGAGCGCCTTCTCGCCCATCGTTTCCAGGGCCACCTGGCGCGCGAAGGCCGTCGCGGCAACGTCGTTCACGCAGGGCGGCATCTTCCAGTGGTAGTCCACTGTCGCGCTGGCGCCATGCACGGCAGCCTGGGCTTGCGCCATGGCAATGATGCGGTCGCGCAGGAAGGCGCGCACTTCAGCTCTTCGCGCCCGGATCGACAGCTTGAGCTCGGCGCTTGTCGGAATCACGTTGGGCGCCTTGCCCGCGCTCATGGCGCCGACCGTGACGACAGCCATGTCGTTGGGGTCGACCTCGCGCGAGACGAGCGTCTGCAACGCAAGAATCAGGTGCGCCGCGACCATCACCGGGTCCACCGTCGTATGCGGCATGGCGCCGTGGCCGCCCTTGCCTTCGATGGTGATGATGGCCGTGTCCGAAGAGCTGTAGATCACGCCCGGCAAGAACCCGAACTGCCCCGCCGGGAAACCGGGCTCGTTGTGATATGCGTACACGGCATCGCACGGAAAGCGCTCGAACAGGCCCTCCTCGACCATCTTCTTCGCGCCCATCAGTCCTTCCTCGGCGGGCTGGAAGATGACGTTCAAAGTGCCGCTGAAGCTCTGGCTGACTGCCAGCAGTTGCGCCGCGGCAAGCAGCGTCGCCGTGTGTCCGTCATGGCCGCAGGCGTGCATGGCGCCGGGCTTGCGGCTTGCCCATGAGAGGCCGGTGGTCTCCGTCATCGGCAGCGCATCCATGTCGGCGCGCAGGCCCAGGCGCCTGGAACCGTCGCCGAGCTTGAGCGTACCGACCACGCCCGTGCCGCCGAGGCCGCGATGGACCGTGTAGCCCCATCGTGCCAATCGCTCGGCCACCAGGTCACTGGTCTGGAACTCCTCATAGCCGAGCTCGGGATTGGCGTGGATTTGCCGCCGCAGTTTGACCATTTCCTCGGTCGAGGCCCGGATGCCGGGATGGATGGGTACTGAAATCATCAAGAGGCCGCCTTCAACGCACTGGGTTCGCATTTTCCACGCCAATAATGCGGGGTGCCGCGATGGCCTCGATATTGCTTCCGAAGCGGCTGCCTCCGAAGGCTTCAACTCCGACGATGACTCACCACTTGCAGACCCCCACCCTCCCCCTCCTGACCCGTCGCCAGCTGACGCTCGGCGCGCTCGCCGCAGCCGGCGGACTCGCGACCACTCGCTACGGCCGCGCCGCGACCGGCAAGGGCACCGCGGTGCTCGCCATCGATGCCGATCCGCCGACGCTGAACCTCGGCACCACCACGGATTTCGCCGCCGGCGACGTCTCCGCCAAGATCCTGGAGGGCCTGGTGTGGCTCGACCCCCAGTACAACCCGAAGCCCTCCCTCGCCACGGCCTGGACGATCTCGCCGGATGGCAAGACTTACCGCTTCGCGCTGCGCAAAGGCGTGAAGTGGCACGACGGCAAGGACTTCACGAGCGCCGACGTCAAGTTCACGTTGATGGAAGTGGTCGGCAAGCTGCATCCCCGCGCGGCGCCGGTGTTCAAGAACCTCGGCATCGAGGTCGACACGCCCGATGCCCTGACGGTGGTGGTCAGGCTGCAAAAGCCCTACGCGCCACTGCTCTCGCAGATGACGGTGTTCGACGCACCGATGCTTCCGCGCCATCTCTACGAAGGCAGCAACATCGGTACCAATCCGGCCAACCAGAAGCCCGTGGGCACCGGCCCCTTCAAGTTCGGCGAATGGAAGCGCGGCGCCAGCATCAAGCTTGTGCGCAATGACCAGTACTGGGATGGCGACAAGCCGTTTCTCGAATCGATCATCTTCCAGGTGATTCCGCAGGCAGCCAACCGCGTGCCCGCCTTGCAGACGGGCGAGATCGACGAGTTGCTCGACTTCTACACGCCCAAGCCCGACGTCCCGCGCATCCTCGCGGACAAGAGCCTCGCGCCGCGTCGCGGTGTGAACATCCCGGCGATCTATTTCCTGATGTTCAACACGCAGTCGCCGATCTTCTCGAAACGCGAAGCGCGCCATGCGGCCGCCCTGGCGATCGATCGGCAGCGCCTGGTCAAGCAGGCCATGAACGGCATTGCGCGGCCGGGTGCGGGTGCCTTCGGCGACGGCTTCAAGTGGCTTTTCGACGAAGACGTGAGCTACGCGAAGAAGTACCCGCTCGAGCCGGCACGCGCCAAGGCTCTCTTCGAGAAGGCCGGCGCCAAGCCCGGCACCACAACCTTGCGAATGCCCTTCGACGCAAGCCGTGCGCAGATGCGCGCGCAGGCGCAGATCATCCAGGACAACCTGCGCCAGATGGGCATCGAGGTGAAGCTGGAGCCGTTGGAGCGCTCGGTGTACTACGACCGCGTGTTCGCAAAGCGCGACTACGACATGATGCTGGGCTCGTACTTCTCCGCAGGCGACCCGGCCATCGGCTACACGCGCCTGTACAGCACCTACACCGGCACCGCGCCCAATACCAATGCGAGCGGATACTCGAACCCGAAGGTCGACGACCTGCTGAACCGCGCCGCCACGGCCACCGATCGCGAGGTCCGCGCCAAGCTCTACAAGGAGTTGCAGGTGATCCTGAACGAGGACCTGCCGACGCTGGTGCTGTTCGACGAAGAGACGGTCGATACGGCGAGCAAGAAGCTCACCGGCGTCTTCCCCGCGCTCGACGCACGCGACCAATGGGCCGGCGTGAAGCTCAGGGATTGAAGGGGGCCGCAAGGCGCCTTGGCCTGATTCCACATGTCCTCTTTCATCCTGCGGCGTCTGCTGCACGCGATTCCGCTGCTGCTTGCAGTGGTCGTGCTCAACTTCCTGCTGATCGCCTTCACGCCGGGCGATCCGATCACGCTGCTGGTGGGCGATTTCCCCGCGCCGCCCGAATACCTCGACCAGATGCGCCGCGAATTCGGGCTCGACCAGCCCGTGTGGATCCAGTTGCTGCGCTACCTGGGCAAAGTGCTCCAGGGCGACTTCGGCTACTCGTTCGCCAATCAACAGCCCGTGGCGACGCTGATCCTCGAACGGCTCGGCGCGACGCTGGAACTCACGCTGACCGCGCTCGCTTTCGCCAGCGTCCTGGGGATCATGCTCGGCGTGGTTGCCGCGCGTTCGGCAGCGCGCTCCGGCCGCGCTCTGGTTGATTCGGCCATCCAGGGCGCCTCGTCGGCAGGTTATTCAATCCCGGACTTCTGGCTCGGCCAGTTGCTGATCCTGGTGTTCGCAATCGGGCTGGGATGGCTTCCCTCGCAAGGCAACAACCCGGTCCGTGGCACGCTGCCAGGCTTTGATGGGTTCGTTCAGCATCTGTCGTATCTCGTGCTGCCGGCTTTCGCTTTGTCGCTGCGCTATCTCACGCTGATCACCCGCATCACGCGCGCTGCAATGCTGGAAGTCATGAATGCCGACTTCATCCTGGCATCGCGATCGCGCGGCGCTTCGGAGTGGACGGTCGTCGTCGTGCACGCCTTGCGCAATGCCGCAGCGCCCGTCCTCACCGTCATTGGCTACAACGTGGGCTTCGTGCTTGCGGGGTCGGCATTGATCGAAGCGGTTTTCGCGTGGCCCGGAATCGGCCGCCTGCTGTATGAATCGATCTCCAAGCGCGACTATCCCGTGATGCTGGCGATCTTGCTGATGGTGTCCGTCACGGTGGTAATCGCGAACCTTGTCACCGACATCGTCCACAGACTCATCGATCCGAGGATCGAACGCGCATGAACGACGCAACGCAAGTCCTGATCGCGGTTCCGACGGCGACTACGGCATTTCGCAAGGCCGGGTTCTGGCGGCGCCTGCTGCGACGGCCGACGACGCTGCTTGCAGTGTCCTTCCTTGTGCTGCTGTTTGCGCTGGCGCTCTTCGCACCGCTGGTGACTGCCTACGATCCGCTCGGCGGCGGCGACAGTTCGCTCCTCGAACCGCTCTCCCCCGGCCACTGGCTCGGCACCGACGACCTGGGGCGTGACATCTGGTCGCGCGTGGTCTTCGGCACACGCATCTCGCTCACGGTCGGCGTCATGAGCGCCTTGTGCGCAGTCGTTGCCGGCGTGATCGTCGGCGCGCTCGCAGGCTACTTCGGCGGATGGCTCGACACGCTGTTGATGCGCATCGCCGAGTTCTTCCAGACCCTGCCGCGCTTCGTGGTGGCGCTCATCGTGATCGCGCTGTTCGGCACCAGCATCTTCAAGATGATCGTGGTGATCGCCGCACTTTCATGGCCGCAGCTTGCGCGGGTGGTTCGCGCCTCGGTCGCGACACTCGCGCAATCGCAATTCGTGGATGCGGCACGCGTGGCGGGCATGGGCCATGGCGCCATCATCATGCGGGAGATCTTGCCCAATGTGGCCGCGCCGATCATCGTGCTCGGCTCGCTGGACATTGCCATGGCCATCCTCATCGAAGCCAGCCTGAGCTTCTTCGGGCTCGGCGATCCCAATCATGTGTCGTGGGGGGCGATGCTGAACGACGCACAGCAATACCTGCGCAGTGCCTGGTGGATGTCGGCCTTTCCCGGCCTGGCCATTGCGCTCACGGTGCTGTCGTTCAACGTCTTCGGCGATGCGCTGAACGACGCGCTCAACCCGAGAGGTTCGAAATGAGCGCCAATGCCGAATATCTCTTGGACATTCGCGGCTTGTCGGTCGACATCCGCCAGGGCGCGACTGCCCTGCGCGTGGTGAACGACCTTTCGCTCACCGTTCGCCGCGGCGAGGCGGTAGGCCTCGTGGGTGAGTCAGGCTCGGGCAAGTCGATGACGGCTTTCGCGATCATGAATCTCTTTCCCTCTCCGCTGGCGCGCGTTGCCGCGGGGCAGATCCTGCTCGAAGGCCACGACCTGGCGCAACTGAAAGCGTCCGATTTGCGTGCCGTGCGCGGCGCGCGCGCGGGCATGGTTTTTCAGGACCCGACCAGCTACCTCGATCCGCTCATGCCTGTCGGACGGCAGATTGCAGAACCACTCCGTGCGCATGGGCGAACCGACGGGATGCAAGCGCGCGTGCTCGAATTGCTCGACATGATGGAACTGCCCAACGCACAGCGGGTCGCGCGTCAATATCCTCACGAGCTCTCCGGCGGCATGCGCCAGCGCATCCTGATCGCAACGGCATTGGCGATGCGGCCGGCGCTGCTGATCGCCGACGAACCCACGACAGCACTCGACGTCACTGTGCAGGCGGGCATCCTGAAGCTGCTGATGCGGCTTCGCAAAGAGCTTGACCTGGGCATCCTGTTGATCACCCATGACCTCGCGGTGGTCGCAGAGACCTGCCAGCGGGTTAACGTGATGTATGCGGGACAGGTGGTCGAATCGAATGAAGTCGCCGCGCTCTTCGCGGCGCCGCGCCATCCCTACACGCAAGGGCTGCTCGGGAGCATCCTGAGTCCGCAGTCGCGCGCGCATTCGCTGTTCTCCATTCCGGGGAGCGTGCCGATTGCGGGGCATTGGCCGCAAGGCTGCCGCTTTCATCCGCGTTGTCCGATGGCGCGCCGAGGCCTCTGCGACAGCGTCGCACCCGCACTGACGGCGCATGGACTCGGCGCCGACCGCTGCCTCCTGAGCGATGAGCCGCTCGCCGCCGACGCGTGGCAGCGCAACAAGGCGACATCGCCATGAACGCAGTCACGACCACCCCGCTGCTCGAAGCGCGCGACCTGAGCCGGCTCTTTCCAGTGCGCGGGAGCGGAGGATTGTTTCGCGCCCGGCAGATGCAGCGCGCGGTAGATCGCGTGTCGCTCTCCATTCATCCCGGTGAAGTGCTGGCGCTCGTCGGTGAAAGCGGCAGCGGCAAAACCACACTGGGTCGCATGCTTCTGGGCCTCACGGCGCCGAGCGAGGGAAGCATTCTCTACAAGGGCATGGACCTCGCCACGCGCTCCGGCGAAGCGGCGCGCATCTTTCGCCGCGAAGTTCAAGTGGTGTTCCAGGACACCGGCGGCTCGCTCAATCCGCGCCGCACCATCGGCCAGAGCGTTGCACTCCCATTGACCTATCACCGCAGCCTCGACCGTCGCGCCGCCGCAGCCGAAGTCGATGCGCTGCTCGATCAGGTCGGCCTGCCAGCCGCGCACTTCCGCGATCGGCTTCCGCATGAGCTCTCCGGCGGTCAACGCCAGCGCGTGGGCATTGCACGCGCGCTGGCGTCCAATCCTGCACTGATCATTGCCGACGAGCCGGTGTCGGCGCTCGATGTCTCCGTGCGCGCGCAGATTCTGAAGCTGATGTTCGATCTGCAGCGCGAAAGGAAACTGTCTTACCTCTTCATCACGCACGACCTGGGCGTCGTGCGCGCCATGGCCGATCGCGTGATGGTGATGCACCAGGGCCGTGTCGTCGAAAGCGGCGATGCCGACGCAGTGCTGAACTCACCCCGCGACCCCTACACCCAGCGCCTGCTCGCCGCCACGCCGGTGCCCGATCCTTCGCGCCAGCTCGAAGTGCAATGAGTCGGCGACGACATGATCATGACCCGTCATTTCACTGAAGCCACCACCGACTACTGGCAGCGCATCGTCGCAGCGGATGCGGTTGAACAGCCCGAAGCACCATGGCAGTTCGCCTATCCGGCACGCCTGCCGGACGGCCGCGTTCTCATGCTGCCCATCCGGCAGTTGCCGAGCGAGCCGTCGCACGCCGTTGCTTCGCTGCTGGTCAACCACGCTTCGCTCGAAGTGGTTGAAGCGCTGGGCACCATGCTCGCGCAAGGTCTGTCTGCGCATGCGCCCGATGTGGTCATCGGACTGCCCACGCTGGGGCTCACGCTCGCACCCGTCGTCGCGCGTGCGCTGGGCCACGCGCGGTACGTGCCGATGGGCTACTCGCGCAAGTTCTGGTATGACGAAGCGCTGTCCGCGCCCGTGCATTCGATCACCTCTCCCACACCGGGAAAGCGCATCTACCTCGACCCGAATCTCCGCCCCCTTGTCGAAGGCAAGCGACTGGTGCTGGTCGACGACGCGATCAGTACCGGAACCACACTGCTTGCGGCATGGGACCTGATCGAATCGCTCGGGGGCCATGTGGTGGCCTGCGGAGTCGCCATGCTGCAGGGCAGCCGCTGGGTTGACCGGCTCGGCGCAGAACGCGCAACTCGAGTGGTCGGCGTGTTCGAGAGCCCCCTGCTGAAGGCCGTCCCCGGCGGATGGGTCCTGCGGGACTGATCAGCCAGCGGCGCGCGCAAGAGCTTCGAGCACCACCTGCCTCAGAAGCGCCTCGTCCGCGACGCTCGCCACCTGCGCATTCGGCTGAGCCCGTTTAGGCACGCGCCATTCAACGACCGTCATGCCGCGCGTGTACTCCCCCTTGCATTCGGCCAGCACGTGCGCCGGCCTGAACGTCATCCCTTGGGGAGCCACCAGCGCCGCCGCGGCCGTGGGGTCGTACAGCGACATCGGCAGCGTGCCGGCCGGGCTTGCAATGCGAACATAGCCGAGCAGCAGGTCGGCCAACACTTGCGCCTTGTCGGAGCCGAGCGCGCGCAACGCCTCGGCATCGCTTGCATGTACGCGCACCTGCCGGCAGGCGTCGAGACCCACCATGTGCAGCACCACGCCCGCTTCGAGCACCACGTTGATCGCTTCCGGATCGACCGCCGCATTGAACTCCGCCGCTGCCGTGTGATTGCCCGGCCCTGCGCTGCCACCCATCCACATGAGGCGCCCGATGCGCGCTGCAAGCTCGGGTCGGCGTTGCAGAACGGCGGCGATGTTGGAGAGCGGACCCAGCGCCAGCACAGTCGCCGGATCGCGTGACGAATCGAGATAGTCAATCAACGCAGCCACGGCATCGCGCGATGCCAACGAGCCGCGAGCCATCGGCAAGCTGCGGCCTGCTGACGCCATGCCATCCATGCCGAGAATGTTCTGCGCTGTTACCAGTTCGCTCGCAATCGGCCCCGAACTGCCTGCGTGAATCGGAAAGGCCCACTCGAAGAATGCGGCGGAACGCAGCGCGTTGTCGATCACCACGTCGAGCGGCGCGTTGCCGGCGACCAGCGACATGCCGTTCACACGCCAACCAGGCGTCTGCGTCACGGTCAGCACCGCCGCGAGGTCATCGAAGCCCATGTCGGTGTCGATCCAGATGCTGTTCATTGAGTCAGTCGCGAATCCAGGTGGAACGCATATTGTGCTGGACTGACTTCATACCCATCCGCTTGCGCCAGCAGCCGGGCCGTGGCAGCAGCAGCCATCTCCAGGCGCCTCACGTCGCGCTCGCCCAGATGAGGACACGCTTCACGGCTGAACCCGCACAAGACGCCGTACAGCGTGCCGTCGGCGAACCGTACCGGCACACCGATGTGCGCACCGATGTTCTTGAAATACTCGGGCATGCCGTACATCATCCGCACCCCCGACAGGTCATGCAGGAGATGCGGCAGCCTGCCATCGACGATCCGTTGGCACACGCTTTCTTCGAGAGGATGAGACTGCCCCACCTGGAAGAGTTCGCGTGCGCTCGATGAGATCTGACGGAACACGCGATGGCCGTCGACGAACTCTCCCACGAACACGACGTCGAGCTTGAGGTGCTCGCGCACGATGCGCAGAAGACTTCCGATGGAGCGCTCGACGATTTCACTGCCGGGACGCGTGCTCGCTCCGGCTGCGATGCTGGCCACGCGCGCCGCCCATTCGTTCAACCCTGCATCCCTGTTTTCAGACGAAGACTTCATCGCCAGTCACCTCGAATTGCGGAATTCAGATCGCCCAATCGAATAGAGCAACGGGTGCCCTGCCCGACGATTGATTGGAGGCGAACCTCCGACTGGAGCGTCTTGGCGAGGCGCGAGACGAGCGACAGTCCCAGCCCGACGCCGTCGCTCGACAAGGCCGCGCCTTCGGCCACCTTGTAGAACTCGTCGAACACCTTGTCGATCTGGTCGGCGGGAATGCCGATGCCCTGGTCCCACACTTCGATGCGAACACCGGTCCTGAGAACACGCGCGGCCAGGAGAATCTGCTTGCCCGGCATGCTGTATTTGATGGCGTTCGAAAGGACATTGCCGATCATCCTTTTCAAGCGCACGCGATCGGAATGAATCAATGCGTTGCAGGCGCGGACACGCAGCTTGATGTTCTTGGCGGTGGCCAAAGGTTCATGTTGAAGCTGCAAGTCGCGCATGAGTTCGGCAATCTGCACAGGCTGCACTGTCAGGCGCACACGGCCACTGTCCAGGCTCGACAAGTCGAAGAGAGAGTCGAACAGATGACTCACCGCGGCAGTTGCGTTTGCAATCTTCGGCGCCAGTTCGTGGCTCGCCTCCGGATCGTCATTGAGAAAATCGACGTAGAGCCTCAATGCCGCAACGGGTTGCCGAAGGTCGTGTGTGGCGACGGCCAGGAAGCGGCTCTTGAGGTCGAGCGATTCGAGGGCCTGGCGCTCTTTTTCGGCCAGGTCGTATTGAAGCCCGAAATGCTCGGTCTGGTTCCGGAGGAAGGATTTCGCTTGATATTGGATAGAGAACCACTGGAAAAGAATCAGCGCGACAAACCAAAGATGGAAGCGATGATCGTCCGGATACGCCACGAGCGTGTATGCAATGCCCGAAAGCGCGACCGCGAAGAGAGTGCCGATGTATCCCTGCATCAACCGGGGCACGAAAGCCAGTCTCGTGAGCGGGCCAACGACTTGAATCGTCAGGATGACCCAGCACCCGAACTGGTCCACGACCGGAATACGCTGGAAGAATATCCAAACCGATATTCCCCAGAAGGCGCCCTCCACCATCGCCAATGGCAGCAACCGACGGACGAATTCCGCCTTGATCTCGGCAGGTGCGTCGCGGTATGTCCGTCTGTAGGTCCGACACACGAAGAGCCTCGCCACGGTGATCGGAAGCGCAGAGAAGAGCCAAAGGATCAATGCCATTCGATTGGCGTTGTCCCAGCAGAAGCCGACCATGAGCGGGATCAACGTCACGCTTATGACGCCCCTGCCCGGCGTCACATTCATCAGGCTCTTCATCAGTTGTGCGCCGATCCACTGCGAACGCTCGACGGTCAGATCCAACTGCCGCTTTGGCTGTTCGACGGCAGTACCCGTACTGCCCTGCCCTTCATTTTCGGTTTCCATAGCAACAAGTTCGAGACGACGTCAGCGGTGGCGTCGAACTGTTATCGGCAGGCGGACAGGATTTCTGAAGGGTTCTTTTCGAGCACGGTGCGCACCGCTTGAACCAGCAACTGCACTCCCGCGCTGGTTTCGCCGGCACGTCGAACGGTCATGCCGACGGGCCCATCGGTACTGCTTGTATCGAACTGAAGCCTGCACAGGTCGCCGAGCGCCAGCGCTGCTTCGGCCGCTCCTTTCGGCGCAAACCAGACGGCGTCGGTTCGACCCAGCAGCGCCAACGCGAAGGTCGTATCGGTGGCCTCGATCAGTTGCCGGGGCGGCGCGACGCCCCGTGCGTAGAGAAAGCCGTCCGCGGTGTCGCGAACCAATGTGCCCTGCACCGGCAAGATGAGCGGAAAGTCCGCCAAGGCATCCAATGCCGGTTGCCTGGATTTGGCAAGGGGGTGATGGGCCCGGGCGACGAGCATCAGAGGCTCGCTGTAGAGCTGCTCGAAAGCCAGGTCCACCATGGCCGAAGCTTGCGCGAGCCGTCCGAGCACCACGTCGATCTCCCCCTGACGAAGCTGCGTCATCAATTGCGCATTTGTGCCGCTGACCACGCGCACGCGCAGGACGGGATGCGAAGCAGTCAACAACGCAATGGAGGCGGGCAGCAGGCTCGCCGCCATGTTCGGCAGCGCGCCAACGGCGAGGCGGACATGGTCCGTTTCCGGCTGGTCGAGCGCGAGCGACAGCCCCTCCCGCAGTCCACGCAGCATCACGACCGCGTGCCGCACGAGCACTTCGCCTGCGGGCGTCAGATCCACGCCGCGGCGACGGCGCACGAGCAATGGCCGCCCGACGATGTCCTCGAGTTCGGCAATGGTCTTGGACACCGCAGGCTGCGTCAGCGCGAGCGCCTTGGCCGCGCGAACGAGGTTGCGCTCCTGGCCGACGATGGCCAGGCACTGGAGGTGACGCAGTTTCAGGCGGGAGAAATTCATGGCTTGTTGCGCGGCGCTTGAGCAGAGCCGAGATCCAAATATAACGATCAGGAATACCACGCAGAAGAGCTTTCATTTGTGCGGCGGCCATCGCGCTCCTAAAGTGGCCGCATGTCGACGCCGCCTTCCGAGCGTCACGAACGGACTGGAGACAAAACGAATGAACCTGCACTTTGATCGCGCGCGCAGCGCGCCACGCCGAGGCGGCCTGATTGCCAAGGCCGCCCTCGTCATTGCCGCCAGCCTTTGCGCGGTCACGGCCGCCGCCCAGGCGGGATTCCCTGACAAGCCCGTCAAACTCATCACCAACTTTCCGGCGGGCGGCCCGCTGGACATCCTGGGGCGTGCGCTTGCCGTACCGCTTCAACACGAACTCGGGCAGCCTTTCGTCGTCGACAACCGCCCTGGGGCAGGCGGCAACATCGGCGCCGACGCGGTTGCCAAGAGCCCCGCAGACGGCTACGCCGTGCTGCTGAGCATCGACACCACCTTCACGATCAACCCGCATCTCTACAAGAGCATGCCTTTCGCGCCGAAGGACCTGAAGCCGCTGATGATCTTCAGTTCATCCGGGCTCACGTTTGCCGTGAACCCTGCCGTCCAGGCCAAGGACTTCAACGACTTCGTTGCCAAGAGCAAGACACGCGAGATCACCTTCGGCTCTGCCGGGAACGGCAGCCCCGGCCACATCGCTTCGGAAATCTTCTCGACCGTCACTGGCGCGAAGGTGGTCCACGTGCCCTACAAGGGCAATGCGCCGGCCGTGATGGCGCTGCTGTCGAACGAGGTCCAGGCGGGCATCCTCGCGACGCCGGGGCTGCTGCCGCAAATCCAGACCGGCAAGATCACGCCCCTGGCCGTCACCGGACGCCAGCGTGCGCCGCTCCTTCCGCAGGTGCCCACAGTGGGCGAACTGGGCCTCAAGGACCTGGAGTTCGAGGTGCTCTACATGGCGATGGTCCCGGCCGCAACACCGGAGCCTGTCATGGCAACGCTGCGCAAGGCGCTGCAGACTGCCCTCGCGACGCCGGAGGTCAAGGCACGCCTCGCCGCGCTCGACATGGTGGCGCTCGGCGAAACCGGCGATGCAGCCGCGCAGCACCTCGAGAGCGCCCGCGCCCGCTACGGCAAGATCGTCAAGTCGACCGGCATGAAGCTGGATTGAAGCTGGCACGACATGATGTGCGCACCCGTTGCTGCTCAATCCGCCTTGGCGCCGCGCCGCCGGCGGTCCGCCTTGGGCAGCACTGCCTCGGCAACCATCTGTTCCGCATGCAGTTGCAGGCGTGCGAGCGATTGGTTGAGTTGCGTGGCGGCGTCGGCGTCGAGTGCGCCGAGCAGGTCGGTGTTGATGCGGGTCACCAGCGGGAACAGTTCGTCGTACACCTCCCGGCCGCGCTCGGTGAGACACAAGAGCACCTGCCGCCGGTCACCCGCCGGACGCGAGCGAGCGATCAGTTGTTTGTCCACCAGCGAACCGATGGCTTTCGATGTACGCGCGCGATCGAGCTGCGCATGCTCGGCGAGACCGGACGAACTCAGTTCGCCATGGCTCGCCAGCGTGGCAATCAGCCGCCACTCGCGCCGCGTGATGCCGAAGCGCCCCTCGCAGATCCTGATGACCATGCTGCCCGCGACCGAGAGAAGCCGCGACAGCCGATACAGCAGCAGGTCGTCGAGCGGTCGGCGCGGTGCTGGCGTCGGGTTCATCTGGGGTTCATCTGGGGTTAGTCCGGAGAATGGTTGATTAGATCAATCGAGTGTCGCAAATCTAAAGTGATCCGAGGCCGGTTCCTCCCGAAGGCCTGCAGTTCGAACCCATTCCAGGAGACATTCATGCCCCGCACCGATCTCGACCGCCGCAGCCTGGTTGCCGGCCTCTGCGCCCTCGCGCTCTCGCCCCTGGCAAGCGCCGAAGCGGTCTTCACGCCCGGCCAGCCGATCAAGGTGCTGATCGGCGTTCCGGCCGGCGGCACGCAGGACGTGCTGACGCGCGCCATCGCCCAGGAGGTGCGCGACTCGCTCGGCCCGCTGATCGTCGACAACCGTTCGGGCGCATCGGGCCGCATTGCGGTCGAGGCGGTCAAGACCGCGCCGCCCGACGGACGCACCCTGCTGCTCGGCACCGCCAGCATGATGACGATGTACCCGAGCGCGTACGCGAAGCTGTCGTACGACCCGATCAAGGACTTCGTCCCGATCGTCAATGCAGCGCGCTTCGAACTCGCGCTGGTGGTGAGCAAGGACGTGCCGGCCAACACGCTGGCCGAGTTCATCACGTGGGCCAGGGCGCAGGGCGACAAAGTCAGCTTCGGCTCGTACGGCGCGGGCACGCCATCGCATTTTCTCGGCGAGATGCTCAATCGCTCGGCGGGGCTCAAGATGGTCCATGTGCCCTACCGAGGCTCTACTCCTGCGCGGCAGGACGTGATGGGCGGGCAGATTCCGGTCTACTTCGACACCGTCGGCGGTGCGCTCCAGATGCAGCCCGGCGGCCGCGTGAAGGTGCTCGCGACCAGCGGCGAAAAGCGCTCGCCGCTGATGCCGGATCTTCCGACTTTCGTCGAGGCCGGGCTGAAAGATGTGGTCGCGACCGCATGGTTCGCCTACTACGCGCCCGCGAAGACGCCGAAGCCGATCGTCGAGAAGCTGCGCGCCGAATTCACCCGCGCGGTCAATTCGCCCGAGGTGAAGCAGCAACTGCTGCAGAACGGCATGTATGTCACCGGCGACGACGCGAACGCACTCCTGAAGACAATGCGCGAAGACACCGCCCGCTGGGCCGTGATCATGAAGGCCGTGAATTTCCAGGCGAATGACTAATGAAATCCGGCTACCAACCCTGAAATCCATGCAACGACCCAACATCATCTTCATCGTCGCCGACGACCTCGGCTATGCGGATCTCGGCTGCTACGGCGGTCGCGAGGCCGACTTCGGGCCTGTATCGCCGGTGCTCGACCGGCTGGCAGCGCGCGGCATCAAGTTCACGCAAGGCTACTCGAACTCGCCGGTGTGCTCGCCCACGCGCTTCGCGATGATCACGGCGCGCTATCAGTACCGCCTGCGCGGCGCGGCCGAAGAGCCGATCAACAGCAAAAGCCGGGGAAGCACGACGCTCGGGATGCCCCCGGAGCACCCGACCTTGCCCTCGATGCTGCGCGACGGCGGCTACCGCACGGCGCTCATCGGCAAATGGCACCTGGGTTCGTTGCCTTCATTCGGGCCACTGCGCTCGGGCTATGAGGAGTTCTTCGGGCCGATGTCGGGGGGCGTCGACTACTTCACCCATTGCGACTCGACCGGACGGCACGATCTGTGGCTCGGCGAGGACGACTGTCAGCAGGAGGGCTACTTGACCGACCTGCTCTCGCGCCGTGCCGTCGACTATGTCGACCGCATGGCGCAGCAGGACGCGCCGTTTTTCCTGAGCCTGCACTACACCGCGCCGCACTGGCCCTGGGAAACCCGCGAAGACGCAGGCCGGGGGCCCCAGGTGAAGGACAACCTGTTCGATCTCGCCGGGGGAAACATCCACGTTTACCGCCGCATGATCCATCACATGGACGAAGGCATCGGCTGGATCATGGATGCGCTCGACAAGCACGGCATGGCCGACAACACCCTGGTCGTCTTCACCAGCGACAACGGCGGCGAACGCTTCTCTGACAACTGGCCGCTGGTTGGCGGCAAGATGGACCTCACTGAAGGCGGCATCCGCGTGCCGTGGATTGCGCATTGGCCGGATGTCATTGGCCCCGGCGGCGAAAGCGCGCAGCACTGCATGACGATGGACTGGTCGGCCACCATGCTCGATGCAGCGGGCGTCTCGGCGAACCCGGCCTATCCGCTCGATGGAATCTCGCTGATGCCTGTTCTTCGTGACGCGGCCTCCAGCTTCCGGCGGCCTCTCCATTGGCGCATGAACCATCGCGGCCAGTGCGCAATGCGCGACGGCGACTGGAAGTACCTGCAGGTGGACGGCAACGAATATCTCTTCAATATCCCGGCCGACGAGCGCGAGCGCGCCAATCAGGCGAAGCGCGACCCAGAGCGGCTGGCCGCGATGCGTGCGGCCTGGCAGGCATGGAATGCGACCATGCCGCCCATTCCGGAAGACGCGACGGTCAGCCTCGGCTATTCCACCAAGGACATGCCGCAACGCTGAAGTGCTCAGGTGCGAACGGCAGCCCCGGAGGTGCGGCGCGGCCGCTCGATGTTCGGCAGCAGCACGGCGACGACGCCCAGCAGCGGCAGGTACGCGATGACACGGTACACGTAGTCGATGCTGGTGTGGTCCGCCAGGAGCCCCAGCAGCGCAGCGCCCAGGCCACCCATGCCGAAGGCAAAGCCGAAGAAGAGCCCCGAAACCATGCCCACCTTGCCGGGGATGAGTTCCTGCGCATAGACGAGGATCGCCGAGAACGCCGACGACAGGATCAGCCCGATCAGGATCGTCAACGTGGTTGTCCAGAACAGGTCGGCATGCGGCAGCAGCAATGCGAACGGCGCCACACCCAGGATGGATGCCCAGATCACCGGCTTGCGTCCGATGCGATCGCCGATCGGCCCGCCGGCGAGCGTGCCCAGCGCCGAGGCAAAGAGGAAGACGAACAGGTGATATTGAGAGCTCTGAACCGAGAGCCCGAAGCGTTCTATCAGATAGAAGGTGTAGAAGCTGCTGATGCCTGCGATGTAGAAGTACTTCGAAAAAATCAGCAACAGCAGCACGCCAATGGCGCCGAGCACTTTGCCGCGCGGCAGTGGCGCGGCAGCGGGCCTTCGCGCAGCGCGCGCGCTGGCGGCGGCGTGATGCGCGGCATACCAGCGGCTCACCTGGGACAGCAGCACGATGCCCAGCAGGGCCGCCAGCCCGAACCACGCCACGCTGCGCTGGCCGAAGGGCACGATCACCGCCGCGGCCACCAAAGGTCCGAGCGCGCTGCCGGTGTTGCCGCCAACCTGGAACAGCGACTGCGCCAGCCCGTGCCGCCCACCGGAAGCCATGCGCGCCACGCGGGAAGATTCCGGGTGAAAGATCGACGAGCCGGTGCCCACCAGCGCGGCCGCCAGCAGCAGCATGGCGTAATTTGGCGCAAACGCCAGCAGCACCAGGCCGCACAGCGTGAAACCCATGCCAACCGGCAATGAGTACGGCACCGGCTTGCGGTCGGTATAGAGCCCGACCAAAGGCTGGAACAGCGAGGCGGTCAGTTGGTAGGTCAGCGTGATCAGCCCGATCTGGCCGAAGCTCAGGTGGAAGTCCCCCTTCAACACCGGATAGATCGCGAGGATCAGCGACTGCATCATGTCGTTGATCAGGTGAGAGGCGCTGATGGCTCCCAGGATGCCGAAGGAGACACCGCTCGATGTCGATGCCGCGGAACCGGGTGATGTGTGGGCAGTAGCTGTCGAAGACATGGTGTGGGCGCGAAATTCCGCGCGAGGCTTGCGAAAAAAGCGGATCGTAACGCTAGCATCAGAGCCTGTCGCACGCCATTCGGGCTGCGATCTTCGCGAAAAGGACACCCGCATGAGCCGCACCGCCCGGGCACCGGACCCGGACTTCCTGGCGCAAGTCGACAGCCACCCGGCACCCGTGAGCTGCAGGGCCACCGACTATCCGGCTGGTCACATGATCGCGCCGCATGCGCACACCAAAAGCCAACTGATCTATGCAGTGCACGGGGTCATGATGGTGAGCGCCGGCAAGGGGCGGTGGATCGTCCCACCCACGCGCGGCATCTGGATGCCGGCCGGCCTTCCGCACGCCATTCGTTGCATCGGCGAGCTCCGCATGCGCAGCATCTACGTGCGTCCGGAAGCGGCACCGCAGCTGCCCACGCATTCGCATGCGGTCGGCATTTCGCCGCTGCTGCGCGAATTGATCCAGGCGGCCACTAAAGTGGCTCCAGGCTATACGGAGAATTCGCGCGACGGTCGGGTGATGCGCTTGCTGCTGGATGAACTGCACGCGCTGCCGGTGTTGCCGCTGCACCTGCCACAGCCCACCGACGCACGCCTGCATCGCATCTGCGCGCGCCTGCTGGCAGCGCCCCACGACGCGACAACGCTCGGCGAATGGGCCGGGCTGTTGTCCGTCGACGCCAAGACCTTGCAGCGCGTCTTCGCGCGCGAGACCGGCATGACCTTCAGCAAATGGAGGCAGCAGGCGCGCTTGCTGCACGGCCTGGAGCGGCTCGCCACCGGCGCCAAGGTGGTCGACGTCGCGCTCGCACTGGGCTACGACAGCCCGAGCGCTTTTGCGACCATGTTCAAGCGTCAGTTCGGCCTTCCGCCGAGCGAATTTTTCCGCTGAAGTCGGCCCTCATTTGCCCCTTGCTTTTTTCGCGCTCAGACGGTCATAGCCACTCAACTCCAGGAACCCCTCGCCTTGCAGATCGCCGGTCACCTTCACCGGCCCCTCCCAATAGACATTCCCGGTCGTTCCGCCCGAATCAAACTCGCTGTTGGACGCGAAGGGCTGCACCTTCAGGACGCCAGCCGGAAGCTTGATGTTCCAGTCGAGCACATACCTGATGTTTGTCTTCGGACTGGTCCACGTCGCGCCCGGCGTGAGTTCAATCTCACCCGGCTTGATCGGCACCGATCCCTTGGCATTCGACAAKGTGCCTGCGGTCATGACTTTCCGCTCGTCCATGTCGAAAAGCTCATAGAGCATCAGGTCCGACCCGTCCGAGAGATGAAGCGCGAACCAGTTCCAGCCCAGGGACAAGACGTCGAATTCACCCCACTGGTGATCGAACCACACTTCGCCGGACACTGGGAGCGACTTCGCGCCGACGGCGACGGTGCCTTGCGCCGAAAGCCGCGGGCGCGAGTAGTAGTAGCTGATCCCGCTGTTGCCGAAATCGAGCACGCCCGGCGTTTCCGAGCCTGGGGCACGATGCGCGACTGTCGGGCCCGACTCCTTCAGCTCGACCGAGATGGATGCACCGTCGAAGTCAGCATGCAGCATCTGCGACGAAGGCGACGACGACGCCTGCCATCCTTCCTGCTTGAAATCGAAACCGTTCGGAACGCTCGTCGTGGGGATGCCAGCGGTGCGGGTCTGGCTTACGTAGCGCTTGCCGGTCTGAAGGTCGGTCAGCGCCGCATGCATGGCCGTGTGCTTGACCAGGCCATTGGCCACGAAGACAACCATGTGGAACGCATAGCGAGGGCCGCCCTTCGCTCCGAGAAAGCCGTTGTAGTACCACCATTCCATGGCCGAGCCGTGGGGTGCATCGTCGGCGGGCAGGTTGAGCGGGGGAAGTGCGGAAGTCCGCTCGGCGGGTTTTCGGGTTTCGGCCGTTGGCGCGATGGCTGCGGCGGCAACCGGACTCGGTTCGGTGTCCGAGAGATACAGCACGCCCGCTGCGATGACCGCTCCAACCACAATGACCGTCGCGAAGAAGACCAGCAATCCCTTCTTGTGCGATCGCTTCCGATAAGAGCGCGAACCGCCGGAGGTGGAATGCCTACGGCGTCTTGGAGCGGGATCGTTCGCGTTCATGCTCGGGCGTCCTTTCGTCTTGCGCGTCCTGCGCGTCTTTTGGCGTGCACTCGATCGGCCGACATCTTAGCCAAGCACTGAGGAAAATCGCCCTGGCGGCATTCTTGCGCGACCATAGACACCCATGACCAGCCTCGACGCCCCTGCTCTTTCGCTCATCGAAGCCTGCACCCAGGCATCGCTCGATCTCCTGGCACGCAACCTCACGCGGCACGGCATTCTTGCGGCAAGCCGCACGGAGGCAGCCGAGGCCAGGCGCTATACGCGCATCTTCGGCCGCGACGCCGCAATTTGCGTGATGGCCATGTGCGGCAGCGGCGTGCCGGCGCTGGAAGACGGCGCTGCCGCCAGCCTGGATGCGCTCGCGGCGCAGCAGGCGGGCAACGGGCAGATCCCCAAGTACGTCGATCCGGAAGGTCTGGACGCGGACTTCTGGTACCTGGGCTGTATCGACGCAACTCTATGGTGGCTCATCGCCGTGGACCATGTGCGGCGCCATGGCCGAGTCGAGTCGTCACGCTGGGATGGCGAGGTGAATCGCGCGATCGGATGGCTGCTCGCACAAGAGCACCAGCATTTCCGATTGCTGCAGCAGAACGAGGCCAGCGACTGGGCGGACATCATGCCGCGCTCGGGCTACGTTCTCTATACGAATGCGCTCTGGTATGACGTCAAGCACCGCTACGCGCTCGACAACGCCGAGGCCACGCAGCGCCACTTCAATCACCTGTTCAATCCATTCCAACGCGACCTGCCTGAATACCACCGCGCGCGACTGCTTCGGCACTATGCGCGCCGTGGCCGGCGGGACCCGGGGCTCTATCTCAGCTTCGTCAATCTCTCGTTCGTCGGCGACGAAGGCGACGTGTTCGGCAACATCCTCGCAATCCAGAGTGGGCTGGCCGATGCTTCCATGGCAAAGCGCATCGTCAAGTCCATCGTCGCCGCGCATGCATGCGAACCTTATCCGGTGCGCGTGGTGCTGCATCCGATGTCGCATCACCACGCGCTCTGGCGGGCCTACATGGCGCGCCACCAGCAGAACCTCGTGCACCAGTATCACAACGGCGGCATCTGGCCTTTCGTCGGTGGCTTCTGGGTGATGGCTCTGGCTCGGCTGGGCATGCACGAGATGGCATGGGCCGAGCTTGCCAAACTTGCGCGCACGAACGAACTGGACGGCTGGCGCTTCACCGAATGGTTTCATGGGCGCACGCTCGCGCCGATGGGCATGGCCGGCCAGAGCTGGAATGCGGCGACCTTTCTGCTCGCCAGGCGGGCTCTTCTCGGCGAGGGAACGGCTTGGTGAGATCCCTTTCTTTGAGCTTCGTGGAATTTTCCCGTTGTACAGGACGTATCTGAAGGCACTCAGAGCTTTCCCATTTCGGTTGCGACGGTGGCCGCAAACAATGGAGTCAACCGGGCGAAGAGCGCATATCCAACGTCAGCGAGAGATATAGCGCCCTGATGCCCTCTCATCCATCTAGGGAGGGTCCTACATCGGCCTTCAATGATTTCTTGGAGGTTTGTATGCAGGTCAGCCGCCTGTCCGAATTCAAAACTGGTAGCCATCTGCATCACCGACCTCTTCGCGCGGCAAGGCGGCGCCGGCTGCTGACGATTGCCATGTTGGCAACCACAGGAATCTCCGCCATCGCCTTTGCAGCAGGGATCGCGATGGGCATCAGGCTCGCCCACACTGAACTCGACGAACTCGACCATCATTGCTCGCACCACGCTGATCATCAGGACAGCGGCGGTCCCGAATTGGCGGCCAGAGATACCCTCGACGCGATGCTGCCCATGCGCAAGCTCAAGGCCAAGGCACAGACCACCGTCGCCTGGGAATCAACTCCAGGACGCCCGCCAGTTCACGACGCACGCATTGGTTCTTCATACGGCAATCGAGTCGA
Source organism: Variovorax sp. 01N429 (assembly GCF_056399425.1). Lineage (NCBI taxonomy): Bacteria > Pseudomonadati > Pseudomonadota > Betaproteobacteria > Burkholderiales > Comamonadaceae > Variovorax > Variovorax sp. 01N429. The sequence goes on from NZ_JBFTRG010000010.1 coordinate 70,166, forward strand.
TCCATTCAAGCGCCGCACGCGCTTTCATTCGGGCATCGATTTCGTCGCCAACAAGGGCACGCCCATTCGCGCCTCCGCAAGCGGGCGTGTCAGCTTCGCCGGCAGAAAGCCCGGCTACGGCAAGCTCGTCGAGATCGATCATGGCAACGGGCTTGTCACGCGCTACGCGCATGCTTCGCGCCTGGTGGTGCGTCGGGGTGATGAGGTGACACCGCTCCAACATGTCGCCGACGTTGGATCCACCGGTCGATCGACCGGACCGCATCTGCACTTCGAGCTTCTCGAAAACGGGGAGCACATCGATCCCGCCGCCTACCTTGAAGCCTTTGCCAAGGACGCCAACAGCCGCGAGCTTTCCGCGTGACGCAAGTCGATCGGACGGGCTGCACGTTGACATTGCCGCCCCGCCGTAGCCAACTTCGGATCCATGAGAATCATCGACGAACAGACGGTGCACCGGCTCTTGCGCATGGACGCGCTGATCCCGGCCATGGAGAAAGCCTTGCTGTCGCTGTCGGCCGGACATGCCGTTCAGCCATTGCGCAATGTGCTGCCCATTGATGCGCACCACGGATTTTTCTTCTCGATGCCTGCGTATGCATCCGGCCAGCTTGGCGCCAAGCTCGTCACCTTTTATCCGCAGAACCGGGGCACCCCAACCCATCACGCCTTGATCATGCTGTTTCGGCCAGAGACCGGCGAGCCCCTGGCCGCCATGGATGGCCGCCTGATCACCGAGATGCGCACGGCAGCGGTCTCGGCTGTCGCGACCAAGCTCCTTGCGCGCCCGGAGGCCTCTTCCCTGGCCATTCTGGGTTCCGGCGTTCAGGCCCGAAGCCATCTGGAGGCCATAAGGATGGTTCGGCAGATCGACGATGTCCGCGTCTGGAGCCCGCACAACGCTGCGGCCTTTGCGCAAGAGCATGGGGCCCGTGCAACAGCATCCGCGGAGGACGCTGTCCGCGGCGCCGACGTGGTGGTCGTCGCGACCACCTCCAGCAGACCGGTGTTGTCGGGGCGGTGGCTCTCACCCGGCACGCACGTGAATGCAGTGGGCGCACCGCGCCCTGAATGGCGTGAACTCGATGATGAAGTGCTGTCGCGCTGCAGGCTCTATGTCGAGTCGCATGAAGCGGCGTCTCGGGAATCGGGCGACGTGATCGCCGCCGGCAGCATCTTTGCTGAGATTGGCGAAGTCATCGCCGGCACCCACCCAGGCAGACAGCAGGCCGACGACATCACCCTTTTCAAATCGGTCGGCGTCGCCGTCGAAGACATCGTCAGCGCGGGCCTCGTGTACGAGCGCTTGATGGATGCAGAGAAGGTACCCTCCGCGACGTCCTGAAACGCAGGTTCGGTCCCCGCATCAATCCTCGATCCAACGCACGGCTTCTTCGAGGTCGGCGCGCGAAGTCCGGAAGCGGTTGGCCGGATGCTCCGGGTCCTCGTAGCCGAACGATATGCCGCAAACGACTTGCCGATCGTCCGGAATGCCGAACCAGCGATGCAGGAACTTCGAGCGTGAAGCGACGGCCGCCTGTGCAATGCAGGCCACGCCGCGGCTGCGCGCCGCGAGCATGAAGTTGCTGACGTAGGCGCCGCAATCAAGTACGCCGTATGCACCGAGTGCGGATTCCGTCGTGATGAGCGCCATGTGCGGCGCACCGAAGAAACTGAAGTTCAGTTCCGCCTGTCTTGCGGACGCAACCCGGTCGCCATGCGCGATGCCTACGCTGTCATAGAGGCCGAATCCGCATTCGCGTCGCCGATCGCGATAGACGCCGCGGTATTCAGCCGGCGGCGCAATGTCGAAGCCCTGATCGGCCAGACCTTCGGGCGATGCCATTGCCTCGCGCAGCCGATCGGTGGCACTCGGGCTCGTCACGGCGACCTGCCAAGGCTGGGAGTTGCACCAGGAAGCCGTACGTTGGGCGCTGCGCAAGATCGCTTCGATGGTGTCACGAGGCACTGCCGCGGACAGGTAGCCGCGGCAGCTGTAGCGCGCATCGAGTACGGCATCGAAAGCCAACGCAAGGGACGGGTCGGGTATCGCTGTGTTCATGTCGGAGCCTGATTGGACCTTGGCCGACCATTCTAGGGAGCCCATCGAAACGCCTTGCTTCACCAACGCATGCGGCGCGCGTAGGATGAGCCTGGCCTCTTTCGCCCGCGCTTCCATGCTTCCATTCATCCATGATCAGGAGCCAACATGAGCAACGTACGGATCGAACACGACCTGCTCGGTGACCGCGAGGTTCCCGACGATGCCTATTACGGCGTGCACACGCTGCGCGCCAAGGAGAACTTCCAGATCTCAGGCACCACGGTTTCCGCTTACCCTGAATTGATCAATGCACTGGCCTCTGTCAAGCAGGCGGCGGCAGCGGCCAATACAGAGCTCGGCCTGCTTCCTGACAAACTGCGCGACGCGATCGTCGGCGCCTGCCGCGAGATCCGGCGCGGCTCGCTGCATGACCAGTTCGTGGTGGATGTCATCCAGGGTGGCGCCGGCACCTCGACCAACATGAACGCCAACGAGGTGATCTGCAATCGCGCGCTTGAAATCCTCGGCCATCGACGCGGCGAGTACCAATACCTGCACCCGAACGAGCACGTCAACATGGCGCAGAGCACCAATGACGTGTATCCGACAGCCATTCGCATTGCCACCTGTTTTGCGATCGAACGCCTGCTCAAGGCCATGGAACATCTGCGTGGGGCGTTCGCCGCCAAGGCCGAAGAGTTCGCGCATCTTCTGAAGATCGGGCGCACGCAGTTGCAGGACGCCGTGCCGATGACCCTCGGGCAGGAGTTCTCGACCTATGCCGTGATGGTCGAGGAAGACATCGCACGGCTGAACGAGGCCTCGAAACTGATCCTTGAAATCAATCTGGGCGCTACTGCCATCGGCACGGGCATCACGGCGCATCCGCAATACGCCGGCAAGGCACTCGCCGCCTTGCGCGAGATCACGGGGCTGGACCTTTCGACCGCGCCCAACCTTATCGAAGCCACGCAGGACTGCGGCGCCTTCGTGCAACTCTCGGGGGTGCTCAAGCGGGTGGCGGTGAAGCTGTCGAAGACCTGCAACGACCTGCGGCTGCTCTCCAGTGGTCCGCGCTCGGGCTTTGGCGAAATCAATCTGCCGCCGATGCAGGCGGGTTCGTCGATCATGCCGGGCAAGGTGAACCCGGTGATCCCCGAGGTCGTCAACCAAGTGGCTTTCGAGGTGTTCGGCAATGACGTGACGGTGACCTTTGCGGCCGAAGCCGGGCAATTGCAGCTCAATGCCTTCGAGCCGATCATCGCCAACTCGCTGTTCCGCAGCTTCAAGCATCTGACCAATGCCTGCACCACATTGGCTGACCTGTGCGTGAAAGGCATCACGGCCAATCCGGATCGCCTGAAGGAAAGCATCGAGCGATCCATTGCGCTGGTCACGGCACTCAATCCGATCATCGGCTACAAGGAAGCGACCGAAGTGGCTGCTGAAGCCTATGCCAACGGCACCAACGTGCGCGAGGTCGTGCTGCGGCGCAAGCTCATGACCGAAGCGGAACTGGAGCACGCGCTTCGCCATGAGGTCCTGACACAGCCGCGGATTTACGAGGAAACCCGGCGCGCGAGCTAAAGCGCCAAGCCTTATGCAGGCTTCATGCCGGTGGACGACACTGTCGTCATGAACGACAGCGCGCAAGAAAAAGACGATTCGACCGGCTCCGCTTCCTCCCGCATCGCGCTCACAGTGGCCGCGGCGTTCTTCATGGAAACGCTGGACTCCACCATCATCGTCACGGCGCTCCCGGCCATCGGCGCGGGATTTGGCGTCGACACGCTTGATGCCAGCATGGGCGTCACCGTCTACCTCATCGCAATGGCGATGTTCGTGCCTGCCGCGGGGTGGTGCGCAGCGCGTTACGGAGCGCGCACGGTGTTCGCCACGGCCATTGGGATCTTCACGCTCGCGTCGCTCGTCTGCGGCCTCGCACCGTCTTTTGCGGCATTTATCGCCGCGCGCGCGTTGCAAGGATTTGCGGCGGCATTCATGTCTCCCGTAGGGCGCCTGGTGGTCTTGCGCGAAACGCCCAGGCACCGGCTTATCGAAGCCATCGGCATGATCACCTGGCCTGGGCTGATCGCACCGGTGATTGGCCCGCCGCTGGGAGGATTGATCGCCACGCATGCATCGTGGCGTTGGATTTTCCTGCTGAACGTGCCGATCGGCATGCTGGGTGTATGGCTGATCCTGCGTTTGTTTCCACGCCGGGCGGCTGATAGCAAGGCGCGCTTCGATGCGCTGGGCTTCTTTTTGACGGCGCTGGCCCTGGGAATGCTGGTCGAAGGCTTCACGCGCTTGGGCGAAGTCCACGATGGCAACGGCTTCACCGCCGCCCTTCTTGCCGTCGGCACCTTGGCCGCGATAGCGTCCGTACGCCATGCCCGACGCGCCACGCATCCGATGCTCGATCTGCGAGCGCTCAGCGTCCCGACCTTCATGCTCTCCTCTGCGACGGCCGGGTTCATGTCGCGAGTGGCGATCAACGCTTCGCCTTTTCTGCTTCCTCTGATGTTCCAGATCGGCTTCGGCATGAATGCCTTTCAGGCGGGCTCGATGCTGCTGGTCTACATGGCCGGCAATCTCGCGATGAAAAGCGCGACCACCACCGTGCTCCGGCGTTTCGGCTTCCGGCGCGTGTTGTGGGTCAACGGCGCGCTGTGCACCATCACGCTGTTTGCGTGCGGACTGATATCGCCCGGCGATCCGCTGCCAGTGGTATGCGTGCTGTTGTTCGTTGCGGGCATGGTCCGATCGATGAACTTCACCGCCATCACCACGCTTGCCTTTGCCGACGTGCCGGACGACCTGCGCGCCGGCGCGAGCGCTTTGGCCACCATGCTGCAGCAGGTGTCGATGGCACTTGCGGTGGCGTTGGCCGCTTCGGTGCTCGGTGCATCGCAGGCATTGCGCGATGCCTCCACCCTGGCGCTCGTCGATTTCCGGCACGGCTGGTTTGCGATCGGCCTCCTGATGGCCGCCGCCACGCTCATGACGATACGGCTCGACCCTCTCGCCGGAGTGGCCGTGTCGCGGCGAAACTGATCGAATGCCACTGTCATCCTCTGGCAAACTCAGGCGACTGTTCAGGTTTTAAGGAAAATGCCTAAAATGCCCAAATTGGGTAAACCAGACATCCATCGGAGCTTCTCATGTCCAGCAGTGCAGCCATTTCAAGACCCGAAGCCATCGATCGCTTCACGCGGGGCCTGCCCGCCTTCTCGGCTACGCGGTTGGTCGCCGGCATGCAAAAGGTAACCAGCGCCGTCATGGCGCATGGTGCCGTGGTGGTCACCCGACATGACGAGCCGTCCATGGTGCTCATGTCCATTGACCGATATCTGGCCCTGGAGCAGGCGGCCGAGCCCGACCTGGATGCCCTCACAAAACAGTTCGACGACATGTTTGCCCGGATGCAGGGCGACGCAGCCGCCCAGGCAATGGAAGACGCATTCTCGATGCCTCCGTCCGAACTCGGCAAGGCCGCCGTCCGCGCGGCCGGCGGCAAGCCCGCGAAGAAGTAGCTGTTGGAGGTCGCTCGGTAGATGGTCGCCCGCATCTTCGTTCTCGCCGGCGTGAATGGCGCCGGCAAGAGCAGCATCGGCGGCGCGGCGCTCCAGGCTCGCAAAGTCCCCTATTTCAATCCCGACCTCGCAGCACGCACGCTGCGGGACGCCAATCCGGCGCTCACGCTCGAGTCGGCCAACGGGCAAGCGTGGGAAATGGGCCGCATCGGCCTCGAACGCGCGCTTGCCGAAGGGCTCAACTTTGCCTTCGAGACGACGCTCGGCGCCCGAACCATTCCCGATCTGCTGCTCGCAGGGGCCCGCAACGGCGCCGAGGTCCATATCTGGTATGCGGGCCTGAGTTCGCCCGAAAAGCACATCGAGCGCGTGCAGGAAAGGGTGAAAGCCGGTGGCCACGCCATTCCGGAAGCCAAGATCAGGGAGCGCTACACGAGCAGCCGAGCCAACCTGATCAGGCTGCTGCCGCACCTGGCGAGCCTGCGCGTGTACGACAACAGCATCGACGGCGACCCGAAAGCGGGGATCAGACCGCAGCCGGTTCTCGTGCTGCACATGGAAAACGGCGGGATCGTTTCGCACGCGGAGCTCGACAAGGTCCCCCACTGGGCAAAGGCCATCGTTGCTGCGGCCTTCGAGCTTGCCGACAGAAAGACCAAGGCGCCGAATCCACGGCGCTCCTGAAAAAGCCGGACATCTTCAGGCGGCAAGGCAGTTGTCGACGGTCCAGCCATACAGCCACTCCATGGCGTCGTAGTAGCGCTCCGGGGTGCGGCCCTTCCAGAGGTCGTTGCGCACGAGACGCTCGACGCCCTTCGCATGGAAGATGCGCCCCATCTCGCGCGCGGACAGCACGACCCGAGCGGTGCGTGCGACACGCGAGCGCTGGTAAAGCTCGAAGGCCTTGCCGAAGTCATTGCCGCTGACGCGCAGAGCCTCGCCCAGAGTGACCGCATCCTCCATCGCCATGCAGGCGCCTTGCGCCAGGTATTGCAGCGTGGGGTGCGCCGCGTCACCCAGCAGCGTGGCGCGGCCGAAGGTCCATTGGCCGATCGGCTCGCGATCGGCCGTCGCCCAGCGCTTCCAGTCCTTGGGGAGATCGATCAGTTGGCGCGCCTTGGCGCAGATGCCCTCGAAATAACTCTGCACTTCCTCACGACTGCCTTCGCGCACGCTCCACTCTTCTTTCTCGCGGCTGTGGAAGGTCACGACGACGTTGTATTGCTCGCCGCCGCGCAGTGGGTAGTGCACGAGATGGCAGTTGGGACCTACCCAGATGCTGGCGGCGTTCCATTGCAGGTCGGCCGGGAAGTCTTTCTTGTCCGCGACCGCCCGGTACACGACATGGCCCGACACGCGCGCCTCGTCGCCCACGTACTGCCGGCGCACCGCGGACTTGACGCCGTCCGCGCCGATCAATGCAATCCCGCGGTGAGTGTTGCCCCTGGCGTCGTGCACGATCACGCCATCCGCATCCTGCTCGATGCGCTGCACCGAGGTTGAAGTCAGCACCTCGATGCGCTCGGAAGCCTCCGCGCCTTCGAGCAGCGACTTGTGAACGTCTGCCCGATGGATCACCGCGTACGGGTTGCCGAAGCGCTGCCGGAACGCCTCGCCGGTGGGGATGCGCCCGACCAGCGTCTCGTCGAGCGCGTCGTGCATCACCATTTCATCGGTATAGACCGCGCGAGTCCGGGCGATCTCGCCGATGCCCAAGGCATCGAACGCGGCGAAAGCATTGGGGCCGAGCTGGATGCCTGCCCCGATTTCGCCAAGCTCACTGGCCTGTTCCAGCACCTTCACTGAAAACCCTTGCCGTACCAAAGCCAAGGCAGCCGCGATGCCGCCGATACCGCCGCCGGCAACCAGTACCGGAAGCGTGGACTGCCCTGCATTCATGTTCATCTCCTGATCTGGTGTACTGATCATCAGCACACTGATCATTAGTGTAGACATAGAATAATTTCGAACATTAAAGGGTTAACCCTAAGCCTCTTGCCCATTTCAATTGCATGAAAAAAACCGACGCGGCACCTGTTGATCTGGAGACTCTTCCCGGCCACTACATCCGACGGCTGCAACAGATCGCCGTTGCGATCTTTCTGCAGGAAACCGAAGCTCATGGCATCACGCCGGTTCAATACGCCGGACTTCAGGCCGTGCGCAGATCGCCGGGCATCGACCAGCGAACGTTGGCACGGTCCATCGGGCTCGACACTTCAACGGTTGCCGGCGTCATCGACAGACTGGAAGCCCGGGGTTTGATGATGCGCAGTGCGTCCCCCGACGATCGCCGCGTGCGCCTGCTGACCCTGACGGACGAGGGGTTGGCGCTGCTCGATGACGTGCAGCCGGCAATGATGCGCGCCCAACGACGCATCCTGGAGCCCTTGTCAGAGAAGGATCAGCAGGAATTCATGCGCATGATCCGGTCGGTCGTCACTGCCAACAACGAGTTGAGCCGAGCGCCGAGCGACGGCTGATGAAGGCTCGATACGGCGGAGCTAGGCCGTCGCTGCCATGCGTTCGTGCAGCCGCATGGTCAAGCCAACGGGCGTCATCGTGAACGAAAGACGTTCGCGCGCCGGTTGACCGTCGGGCGTGTCGATGCGCTCGATGTCGAAACGGCCGAGCAGGAGCGCCATCGCCATCTTCATTTCGAGCAACGCCAGGTAGCGCCCCGGGCAGATACGAGGCCCGGCGCCGAAGGGCATCGACGTTCGCTTGGCACTGCTGGCAAGGGCGCCGGGGCCAGCACCGTCCAGCCAACGCTCCGGCTTGAATGCAGCCGCGTCGGGCATGTGGCTGTCGCTCACGCTGTCACGCCGCATGAGACTGAAGATCGGAGTACGCGCCGGCACCTCCACGTCGCCGATGACTGTGTCATTCACGGCCTGCAGCCCGATCATCGGTGCCACCGGTTTGAGTCTCATGGTCTCGTGCGCGCAAGCCTCGATGTAGTCGAGTTCCCCGGCCTGTTCGAAGGTCGGGATCCCCGAGTCGGGTACGACACGGCGCACCTCGTCAGTCGCGCGCGCCAGCGTTGCCGGATGGCGCCACAGCAGATCGATCATCCAGGCGATGGTGTTGGCGGTGGTGTCCTCACCCGCCAGCAACATCGTCATGACGTTGCCGGCGACCTGAATGTCGCTGATGCCGCTGTCGGGCTCGTCTGCCGCCGCGATCATGGCTTCCAGCAGGTTGCGGGGATGTGCGCGGAGATCGGGATTCGCTTCCATCCGCCGCCGCGCTTGAGCGATGAACCCGTCCACCGCCTTGTTCACTGCGACCACGCCTCGCGCCAATTCGCGATCCGCCGCTGTGGGGAACACACGCCACAGCGGCAACGGCGCCGTCAGCCGCCTCAGCAAGGCCGGGAAGATCTTGTCGAGGTGCTTCTGGATCACGTCGCCATCGGACTCCAGCGTCTTGACCTCCGCACCGAACGCCAGCCCGGCGATGGTATCGACCGTGTAGCGCATCAGGTCGGACTGCAAGTCGATGGCAACGCCATCGCGCGCTGCTTTCGACCAACGCCTGCCGAGCCGCTCGGCGACTTTCTGTAGCGATGGGAAGTAGTCCCTGACGTGCGCCGGATCGAAGCCGGACATCACCATGCGCCGTTGGCGGCGCCAGTCGTCACCCCGGGCACCGAAAAGGCCGGGCTTCAGCCCCATCTCCTTGGCAATGCCCTCGAGTTTGCTGGTGCGATGAAATCCGTCCGGCCGATCGCGGAGCATCGTGGCGACCACCTGATGGTCGCCGACGATGAGCATCGTCGCCTTTCCAAGCTTCAGCTTGAAGAAAGGACCGAACTCGGCGCACCAGTCTTCGAGCTGCCGGTGCATGCGGGGCGCGTCGATCTGCAGGAGATTGCCAAGCAGCGGAATGCCGCGCGGACCCGGCAAGTCTTCCAGGCGGCGGGTGGCACCTGGCATCGCAGACTTCGGCGGCGCAGTGCGATCAAGCGTGGTGCGTTCCATGATCCGGGCAGCATAGCGCGATCAACTCTGACTGCCTATGCTCCGGACGGCACTCACAAGGCCACGCTTGAGGCCTGACGGCGCCGATATTGCGGATACCAGTTCGTGAACCAGATCGCGCCTGCCATTGCCGCCACCGTCACCGCAATGCCAATCCACAGAGGTACCGACGGAACGCGAGCCATCACGAAATCGGCGAGCGTCATTACCAGGAAGGCCAATGCCCAGACGCCGCTCAGCAGATAGTTGATGGTCTTGAACTGCGGCAGCGCGGCGACTCCGGGCGGAACGCGCTCGCGGGCATATTGAATGGTGAAGGGCTGGCCGATCAGGATCGAAATGAGGACGATCGCGAAGAGGCCGCCATCCACGGCCAGTCGCACTTCGATGATGTTCCAGTCCCCGCCCATCCCAAGCACATAGAAGCCCAAGCCGGCGAAAAGAATCGCGGTGCCCACTTCGAGGATCTTGATGCTGCCCGCATGGCGAAAGCGGTCGCGGACGATCATGGCAACGGCTACAGCGGCGGCCACGAAGAGGGCCGTGGTGACCGGCACCTGCCGCGATAACAGCGCGAAGACGATGAAGGGCGAGAAGCTCCAGAGGATGCTCATGATTTCTCCTGAAAAGAGCAAACGGCTCAGTGGTCAGCCGGGAGCCAGCTGCCGTGGAATCCCGACGGCACGCGATGCGAAAGCTGAACGGTCGCAATCGGTCCATCGGCCAATGATTGCGCATCGAACACCGCCAGGTCGCTGCGGCATTCGGCGCCGCGGTAGACGGTCGCCAGCAACCAGCCGTCGCCTTCTTTCGCGTCTGGGCTGCGGGGGACGAACACCGGCTCCGAGGCGCGGTCGCCCGGCGGAAGGTAGTGCAGCGTGCGGCGGCCGGTGACGGCGTCGAAGTGCGCCAGACCTTCGTTTCCCGCGCCGTAGATGGGCTCGCGCTGGCAGGCATACCAGCCGTGGCGATACGGCAGGCCGGCGCGGCGCTCGTCGATGCGCGGAAACTCGCCCGCGAGATCATCGAGTTGCCGTTGCTCGAAGCGGTTGCTCGCACCAGCCAGATCGAAGGTCCAGCGGCACATTCGCGCCACGCTGCGCCGGGGGTCCGTCGGTCGGCCGTCCGGGTGCGGAAACAGCGGCGGCTCGTCGTAGCGCATCACGTCGGCGACGATGCGGGTGCCGCCCCACGCATCCTGCTCTTCCCAGGCGTTCATCACGTGGAAGGCATAGCCGGCCTCGCCTTCGAACCACCGGATGTTTTCGATGGGGTCGTTGCGCGACAGCACGCCCACGCGCGCGCCGAGTTCCGGCTCCCACGCAAACGGCGGCATGCCGCGTTCGGCGCGTGCCATGCTTGCCGTCAGAGGAAGCACCGGGAACAGCACATGCCGCGCCGTCACTGCAAAGTCATGCACCATGCTCGCGAAGGGCGCCTCGAAGCGATCGAAGCGCGTCACGGTACCCGCCGGATCGATGGTGCCGTAGGTCATGCCACTGGAGAGCGGGCCGCTCGTCCCATAGCCGAAGAAAACCAGTTCACCGGTCACCGGGTCGGTCTTCGGGTGCGCGGTGAAAGGCCCCTTCAACGCGCCGCCGAAATCGAACGGTCCGCGCGTTGCCAATGTGCCGGGCTCGATCTCGATCGGCAGGTGCGCCTCCTCCAGCGCGAGCAAACGCCCGGCGTGCCATGCAACGTGCGTGTTGGCGACACCTTCGTCAGCCACTCCGGCGGCGGGCCCGCCGTCGGGCATCGGCCGGCCGAATCCATCGAACAAGCGACGGCCGGCGGCATGCTCGGCTTTCCAATGGGCGGTGCGGATCCAGCGGTTACGGTAGCTGGCGCGGCCATTGCACAGATCGAAGGCATGCAGCATCCCGTCGCCGCCGAACAGGTGTGCATCGGCACTCGGGAACTGCGGATTGGGGCCGTTGCGATACAGCGTGCCGTTGAGTCCTGGAGGCAACTCGCCAACGATCGGGAGGATCGCGGCATCGGCTTCAAAAGAAATGGGACTGCCGTTCACGCGGCGTGGCGGCGTGAAGACATTGGTGCGTGCGGGACTCTCAGCGGACATATCGACTCCTCGAAATTCATATTGACGCTGTCAATACCCGGCATTGAAAGACGATCGAAGATGAAAGTCAAGTAAAATTGACGTCGTCAACATCTGACTTTTGACCTTCGAGAACTCCATGCCTGCATCGCCAAAGCGCCGGAGCGCCGCCCCACTCGCCTCACGCAGTCGCCGCAAGGCCGCCGCCGAAGCGCCTGCACCCTATCACCACGGCGCGCTGCACGCCACGCTGCTTGCGGCCGCACAGGACATCATCGAAAGCCAGGGACTCGAAGCGCTCACGCTGCGCGCCGCGGCACGCGCCGCAGGCGTCTCGCATGCCGCGCCGAAGAATCACTTCGGCGATCTGACCGGCCTTTTGAGCGAGCTCGCCGCGGTGGGCTTTCGGCAGTTTGCCGAGGCCCTGCGCGCAGCGGGCAACGAGGGCTCGTCCCCAGGCGCACGCTTCGACGCGGCCGGCCTCGCCTATGTCACCTTCGCGCGGGAGCACCCCGCCCTGTTCTTGCTCATGTTTCGCGGCGAACGCCTCGACATGACGCGCCCCGCATTGCGCGAGGCCGCCGACCAGGCTCGCGCGGCACTGGCCGGCGCGGCAGCGGACCGGCTGGGCCTTGCGCCGACAACGGATGCCGAAGTCACGCCCGAACAGGGGGCCACGATGATTGCCGGATGGGCGCTGGTGCATGGCTTTGCGATGTTGCTGATCGACGGCCGCCTGGACGCGGTGATGTCGCGCTGGCCGGACGAGACCAACTGGCAATCGCTGCTGAGCGCCGTATTCAATGCGCGCCGCCCTCCTCAATGATGAAATGCACCGCGCTCAGTCGACCACGCGCACCGGCAACTGCGAGAACCCGTGCACGAATGACGATCGCACGCGCGTGGGCGGGCCGACCACTTCGATCGCACTGAACCGCCCGAGCAATTCTTCCCACAAGATCTTGAGCTGAAGTTCGGCGATCCGGCTGCCCACGCAGCGATGAATGCCGAAGCCGAACGACAGGTGCTGGCGCGGGCGTTCGCGATCGATGATGAAGCGCTCCGGCTCGGCAATCATTTCCTCGTCGCGATTGGCCGAGAGATACCACATCGCGAGCTTGTCGCCTTTGCGGATCTGCTTGCCGCCGAGTTCGGTGTCCTCTGTCGCAGTTCTCCGCATGTATGCCAAGGGAGTCTGCCAGCGGATGATCTCCGGCACGAGGCTGTCGATCAAGGCAGGGTTGGCGCGCAGCTTGGCCATTTCCGCGGGATGCTCGTGCAGTGCGAGGAGGCCGCCCGTCATCGAGTTGCGCGTCGTGTCGTTGCCGCCCACGATGAGCAAGACGAGATTGCCCATGTACTCCAGTGGCCCCATATTGCGCGTCGTCGGGCTGTGGGCCAGCATCGACACCAGATCGGGCCGCGGCGGCGCGTTGACGCGCTCGTTCCAAAGTCCGGTGAAGTAAGCGAGCATCTTGCGCAACTCGGCCATGCGCACGTCAGGCTCAGGCGCATCGGGGTTGGTGCGCTTGTTAGCGGTGGACATGTCCGACCAATGCGTCAGCAGACGCCGATCCTCCAGCGGAAAATCGAAAAGCGTGGCCAGCATCAGCGTCGTGAGTTCGATCGACACGCGGTCGACCCAGTCGAAGGGCTCGTTGCGTGGCAATTCATCGAGCACCTTGCGCGTGCGTTCACGGATCAGGCCCTCCCAGGTCTCCAGGTTCGACGGAGCGGCGATCGGGCTCACGACCTTGCGTTCTTCGTCGTGCCGGGGCGGGTCCATGGCGATGAACATCTGCAACTGCTGCTCGCCGGGCGGGAAATCCATCAGTGTGATGCCACCCTTGGACCAGTCGGACGAGAAGATCTCGTGGTGCGTCTCGACATGCATGATGTCGCGATAGCGCGTCACCGACCAGAAGTCGCCAATGCCTTCGATGCCACTGTGCGAACGGTGCACCGGCGCTTCGCGACGAAGCCGCGCGAAGACGTCGCCGATCGTGTCGTCGACGAACAACTGCGGATCCGACGGATTGAGCGCATCGAGCGGCATCGACATGATGCTCGCTCGCGATGTTTTCGCCGCACAGGCGATTTCCGGTTTCTCCTCCATCATCGACCTCCATGTGCCCTCAATTAGGGTCATGCCGAGAATCGGCCGCACCCGGGGGCTTGTCAAGACTTCGGCGTCGCGCGAGGGCTCATCCTTCTTGAGGAAGACATGGCCGCACGCCGTCGAGCGTGGGGGAGTCACGCGGAATGACGCAACGACTGGCCAATCTCGGTGTTGACAGTTCGCGGCGCTTTTGCACGCGAGGCGTAGTCCTTGTACGCAGGCATCGCCAGAGCGGCAAAAATGCCAAGGACCATCGACAGACCGAGCACGCAAGCGACGATGAGCACGACGCTGCTTGTTCCACCCTTTTGGGCGACGAGCACAAGCTGCCCTTCCTGGCTCCGGTTCACAGCCCGCGCATTCTCGATCACGCGCTCGCAGTGGCGGTAATAGGCCGCGTCGGCAAAGAGCGGCGGCAAGATGAAGATGGCCAGCACATAGACGAAGTAGCCGACGATGACGACCACCGGCACCGCCCGCCCGAGGGCTGCCGCTGGGACCAACAGCATGTAAGGCAGGAAGAAGTAGATGGCGGCCTTGCCCCACATCTTTCGGTAGAGCAGCCAATAGAGCGTCACGAAGAAAGCCGGCCAGTGCCAGCCGGCCGATGTCTTGCGCCGGTGATCGAAGAGCGCGAACCGGGCGAGGTAGTGTTCCCGGTTCTTCGGCCCGACCGCAGCGGCGTAGAGTTCCTGCAGACCCTCTTGGGCGTCGCGGTCGCTGTCGAGCCGGCCGAGCAGGCTTGGACGTTGCGTCGTGCCGCCGCGCCCGGTGGGCTCCTTTTTGACGCTGATGCCGCAACCTGGACAGAGGGCATGCATGGGTCCGTTCAACGTGCCGCATTCAGCGCAAAACATGGATGGCGGTCCTTTCGGGAGCAGGCAAAAAATGAGCCCCGAAAGCGTAACAGGGAGTTAACTCGCTGTGAATCCCGACTTGCCGTGGAGCGCGAAAGGGAAACGGAAAGGGAAACGGAAAGGGAAAGGGAAAGGGAAAGGGAAAGGGAAAGGAAAAGGGGCCGGTCCGATCTCGCCTGATTCGAAGGCAGAAATTTTCGTCGCAGGCTCTCGCCGCCGTTGCAAAATCGCGTGATCATGATGACCGAGCCAGGAAAACTTTCCGACGAAGACCTCCTTGACCGCGCACACCAGTTGCGCCTTCTGGCGCTGCGCGGGCACGCGGAAGCCCGCGGACCTGCACACGTTCATGAACGGGAAGTCCGGCGACGATTTGGCAGCAGCACGACGATGAATGCTTCGCTGGAGCCTTCTCAGCGCAAGCGCCCCTTCTGGCGGTTCTGGTAGGCGCGCAGATCCGGCAAGCGCGAGTTGCCGGAGCCGAGAGCGAATTCACGCATCCCTATGCCAGAACCCCTGGTGTGGCACGGACGCTTCGTCTTCAAGTAGCGGGCCGATCACTTCCACTCGGCGTTGCCCGCGCGCAAGGACCTCCCGGCAGGGCAGCGAAAAGGTCGGGTTCTCCGGATGGTCCCCCGTGAGCCCGAGCAGCGAATGCTCGGACAGCGCATAGACCACGCGACCAATGCCGGTCCAGTAAACCGCGCCGGCGCACATGCAGCAGGGCTCGGCACTGGTAAACAAGGTGCATCGCGCGAGTTGCTCAGGCGTGAGTCGGCGGGCGGCCTGGGCGGCCGCCACGAGCTCGGCGTGCTGTGTGGGATCACCTTCGGGAGGCATCGAGTTGTTGCCGGCTGTCGTGACGACCTCGCCATTGGCATCGGCCACGAGCGCCGCAAAGGGATGGCGCCCGCGTGCACGAGACTCGCTGGAGAGTCTGATCGACAGGCGAAGCAGTTCAATGTCGCGCGCCGACAGTGTTTCTGGCGTGGAGGAATTCATTGTCGAGGAGAGGGATGGCTTCATGTTGCTTGAAAGAGGTGGGACAGGGCGCTCAGGCGCTCGCGTTTTCCACTGGCGTGCGCAAAGAGGGGCGGAAACGACATCGGCAACACACCCACACTGACCGACACTGCCACGATGATCGCATTGCGCGTACCCTCGAATTTGACGCGCGACAGCAACTCAATGCCGGCCACGGTGGTCATGCCAAACATCACGATCGCACAGCCGCCCAGAACAGGGCGCGGCACCGACGCGATCAGCGCCCCGAGCTTGGGAAACAGCCCCATCAGACAGGTTGGCGCGATGGTGATGCGCGTCTGGAGCGGTCGCTGGACCGGCCGCCGGAAGAACAGGCCCGCGTACCTGCGCGTGTGCGGCGTCTTGGCCGCGCTGCTGTTCGCGGCGCTGGGTGCCGCTGCCACGTTGGGCGAGGATCGACTTGTCGGCTCTTCCTTCTTTCGTTCGGGACTGATGGGCCTGCTGGTCATCAGCGGCGCGTGCGTGTCCGCCTGGCACGGCGTCGCCTACACGGAACTGGCGGTGCTGTCCGGTGCGGGACGCACGGGCACGGCGCTCGGCATGGCCAATACAGGTGTCTTCGTGGTGTGCTTTTTGACACCGCTCTTGATCCCGCACATGCTGGCGATGCAGGGATGGGCGCTGGTATGGTTTGCGGCAAGCGGCTGCGCCGTGCTTGCCGTGCCGCTTCTCGTACCCGCGAACGCAGCTTGCGCTGCCGGCAAGAGCGCGCCAAGTAATCTCCGTAAAGAAGTCCTCGATCATTGAATGACGACGTGCGCTCGATTTGCATCCGCGTCGAAATGAAGCGTGCTCGGCCAGGCTGGCCACGCCGTCCCGATGGCTGCGTGACTCGGATCGCCACTGCGGGCGAAAGCTCCCAACGCGCCCTGCATCACGCCTGAAAGCGCCAGCCGCCCGGGCTCATTCCCGTGCGTGAACGAGATACGCGAGTACAGCGACGGCCCAAAATTTCCGAACACGAACGGCAGGTCGAATGTGTGCGCAGCGCCGAATATCTTGTCGAATGGCGCCGGCAGTTCATCCCAGTCAAACTCGTAGGCCCAGACAGAAGCCTGTTGCGTGCGCAGCGCATTCAACGCATCGTCCCGAATCGCCTCGAACCAGACCCGATTGAGTTCGGCGGCACGCGCGTCGAAGCCGGTAACGGGCTTAGCGGCAGGCAGATAAGCTGGCGGCACCCATTGCTGGATCGAGGTCTGCGGTGCAGCTTCCGGATCGTAGTGCGCAGCCAGCGCGAAAACGGCCGCATCGTCGAGAAGGCGGCCGCTGATGCCGCCGAGATCCGGACGCAACGCGAACAACTGCGGAAAGAGCTTCGTTTCGTCGCGGGCGAGGCCTGCGAGTACCGGCACATGAACGTAGCGGCCCGCGCGGATTTCAGCGATCGGGTCCTTGGCGACGACCCAACCGTCCGGAATCGGATTTGAAGCGGCCATGCCGCGGTGGGCAAGGCGCGCGCGAACCACGTCCAGGATCGAATCGGCCGAGCTGGAGCGCATCCAGTCCGCCATGGCCGCCGCACTGGCCTTCGAAACCAGCTGACGTGCATCCGACTCGTCGGTCGCACGGCCTTGCGACATGAGCATTTCATCAAGCAGCGCATCGCCGCGCTTCGCCCACAGCGCGGCCGGCAACATGCCGGGAATGGCGCCCTTCGGCAGGGATGCCGCTGTCGAGATACCGCCACTGAGAACGACCGCCCTCTGGAAAGGCGGCTTGTCGCGGGCCAGCAGCATCGGTGATGTCAGCAACGCGTAGACGTTCACGGCGCCTGCCGACTGGCCCATCAGCGTCACGCGGCGAGGATCGCCGCCGAATTCCGCGATGTTGGCGCCCACGAAATCCAGCGCCTTGACGATGTCGAGCAGCGCGAAGTTACCCGAGTCTTGCTCGCGTTCTCCGATCTTCAGTTGAGCCTGGTTCAGGAAACCGAAGACGCCGAGCCGGTAGTTGACTGTGACCACGACAACATCCTCGTTGCGCGCGAGCGCGGCGCCGTCGTAGACCGGGTCCGCCGTGTAGCCGGTGATGTTGCTGCCCCCATGAACGAACACGACCACAGGCCTGGGCTTGGTAGCCGCCGAGGCAGGCGTCCAGATGTTGAGGTACAGGCAGTCTTCCGAACCGACGGTTTTGCCGAGCGTCGTGCCGATCGTGTCGTCGTAGCGGTTGTGCAGGCCGGGACCATAGAGGCGGCCGGTCTGAACGCAGGCAGGCGCAAACGCGGTGGCGGGCCGCGCGGCGGTCCATCGCTCGGGCTCGCGCGGCGCGCGCCAGCGCAGATCGCCCACTGGGGCTCGTGCATACGCAACGCCCTTCCAGCTCCAGGTTCCGCTGCCAGTCGAATCGTCGCTGCCGATCACAGGGCCGGATGTGGTGTTGCGCTGCATGGCTGGCTTCGGTCCGGCGATCATCGCGCATCCGGCCATCAGCACCATGAGCAAAACCACTCCTGCGCGTGCGACCCCGCGCTTGGCGGGTGGCATCGTCCCCATCATTCAGCCGTGATGTTGGCGGCCTTGATGATTTGCGCCCACTTGCGCGTCTCGCTGGCGATGAAGGCACTGAACTCGGCGCTCGTGCTTCCGCGCAGCTGCAGTCCGGCGGCCTCGGCCTTGCGACGGACATCCGCGTCGGCCACCGCGGCATTGATCTCGGCGTTCAATCGCGCGACGATGTTCGCCGGTGTTCCTGCGGGCGCGAGCATGCCGTACCAGCCATAGCCGACAACGGAGGGCAGTCCCTGCTCGCGGAAGGTCGGCGCTTCCGGGTAAAGCGGCGTGCGCTCTTCCATGGCGACTCCCAGGACTCGCAGCTTGCCGGCCTGAATGTGAGGTACGGCCGTGGTGATGGCTGTCAGGGTGGCGTCGATCCGCCCGGCAAGGAGCTCGGTGTAGGCGGCCGCATCGCCGCGGTATTGCACGACGATGCCTTTCGCGCCGGCGGCACGCAGCAGGAGTTCGGCCGTCAAATGAGGCGCGGAGCCGGCGCCAGGCGATCCGAACGTCGCTCCGTTGGGATTCGCCTTTGCATGCTTGATGAACTCCGCAAGCGTCTTGTAGGGCGCGTTGGCATTGACCACCAGGAACAAGGGAGCGATGGCCGTGCTGGAGATGGACGCGAAGCTCTTGTGCACGTCGTAGGGCAGATCCTTGTAGAGCGCCTCGCCGATCGCAATCGGTGCTGCCGCATGCAGGAGCGTGTAGCCATCCGGAGGCGCCTTGGCCACGAATTCGTTGGCGATGCGCGTGCCGGCACCGGCCTTGTTCTCGACCACCACGCCCTGCCCGAGTTTGTGGCCGAGGAATTCGCCGAGCACGCGCGTCAGGATGTCGTTGGACCCGCCTGCGCCATAGGGGGAGATCATGCGGATCGGCCGTGCTGGCCATGCTTGCGCCTGGCTCGGCAGGCACCAGGGCGTTGCAAGGCCGGCTGCGGCCAATGTGAGAAAGTGTCTGCGGTTCGTTGTCATGTTTGCTTGTCTCCGTTGATTTTGTCTTTGCGTTTTGTCTCGGCAATCAGATCGGCTCGATAGGCTGGATCGGCGGATAGTCGAACCGCAACTCCAGGTGGTCGGCATGCGGTTGATAGAGCCGCAGCACGACGTAGAACAAGTCGCCTTTCGGCGCGGGAAGCCAGTTGACGCCCGGCCCTGGATCCTCCGCCTGGAGCCGTATCGCAAGACCCCCGTCGGCGTCGTGGCGCAGGCCCGGCGTGCGATCGCCGATCGAATACCGGTTGATGGCATTCGCAACGAAGAGGCAGTCGCTGCGGCGGTACATCGTGAGCGACCAGAAGGCACCCACTTTCAGGCCCCTGCCCGGCGCGAAGCGCAACTCGTAGCACCGCGATCCATCCAGCGGTGCGCCTCGCGCGTCCACTTCCGCCGTGGGGTACATCGCTTCCTCTACGCCGAGCGCGCCGATGAAGTTGCGGGCGATACGGGCGCGCGTCAGATAGTCGTCGCCCCAATGGGTCTTGACCATCACCGGGATAGCCCAGCCTCCGCCCAGATCGTGCGGCTGGTTGCTCGTGCGCAGACGCTCGTAGACCATGGCGAGCGTCGCCGCGAACCCGATCGATTCAGGAGGCCATGCCAGGGCTTCCCCAGGCAGCGGCGGATTGCGCAGCAATGCTGCGCTCACGATGGACAGGTACAGGTCGGCAGCCGGTGTGCCCGCATCGCGGCCGTCCATCCATGTGTCCACGCGCATGGCCGCATCGGCGCCATCGGGGCGGACGAGCCGCATCGAGCGCTGCGACTCGCGGACGCGATCGGCGTCTTCGCCATCGTCCTCCACCAGATGGCGCCCGATCAGCCATACGTCGTCGCCGGGTGCGGCAATCGTCAGCGTGATACCGGACGGAACAGCCCCGTGCCAGCCGGGTCCATGCACCAGCGTGCGTTGGGCCCGGTTGCCGGTGGTCCGGCGTCCCACATAGGCAAACGGGTTCGTCCACGCATCGAGCAGCCCCAGGGTCCAGTAGCGTTCGCCCATGTCGGGCGTCTCGATGATGACCGGTCCTTCAGAGAGGTCCAGCCAGGCGTTGCTGTAGACCGTGTCATTGTTCGGGCTGACCACTTCCTTGTCGTTCGGACCGAGCCGACGGTGGGTGTGAGTGAACTGATTGACCCATCGCATGGTCGATGCAGGGTCCGGCGCAGCAAAGCCGAGAACCGGGTGGCGGCGCGCGGTTGTTGCGGCGCGCATGCGCATCATCTCGAACAGCGGCAGCGTCTGGATCACCGCGTCTTCGCAGGCGTCGGTGACCATGGGGGTGCGGGTGGTGAAGGTCGTCTTCGAATCCATGGTTTTCTCGTTGATATCAGGCCAATCAGGCCACCGCACCGGCGCGGCGAAGTTCGTCGATCTCGTTCGCAGCGAGTCCGAGCTCACCCAGGAGCAAGTCCGTGTCGGCCCCGCACGCCGGAGCCGCCGGCGGTTTGGCGCGCGGCGCGTCACCGAGCCGATAGGGCAGCGCCAGTGACGGGTATCTCTGACCGTCCGTGCCGATGGCGTCGACCAACAGTCCGCTCGCCTGAACGTCGGCACTCTGCAGCACCTGCCGGTAACTGCGCACGAAGCCGACGACGATCTGGTTCCGGCTCAACAGCGCCACGCATTCTTCGCTGGTCAATGACGAGAGGCATTCACGCAGCACGATGCGAAGCTCGCTGCGATGCTGCACCCGGAGCGCATTCGTGCGAAATCGAGGATCGGTCGCGAGCGACTCGCGCCCCACCACGCGGCAAAACCGCGCCCAATGCTCGTCCGCGTAGGCGGACAGCACGATATGCCCGTCGCGCGTCGGCACCACCTCCGCCGCGGGGGCGTTGTTCGGCTGGCCGTCGCCGATGCGCGTCGGCTCGGGCGCGCCGCCCAGGTAGTCGCACCACGTGGTGGCCTGCAGATGCATGGCCACCTCGAGCAGCGACGTGCGCAGCGTCTCGCCCACGCCGGTCTGCGCGCGGCCGTACAGCGCGGCGAGCACCGCTTGCGCACCCAGGTGCGCCGCGGCAGCATCGATGATCGGTACGCCCACCTTCTGAGGGAGGCGGTCCGGCTCACCCGTGACCGACATCAAGCCACTCTCCGCTTGTGCAGCGATGTCGTAGCCGGGGCGTTCGCTGGACGGACCCAAATCGCCGAAACCCGAGATCGAGAGATAGATGACCTTGGGAAACCGCTCACGCACGGCCGATGGTCCCAGACCCAGCGCCTCGACGGCACCCGGGCGCAAGTTCTGGATCACCACGTCGCAGTTGGCGATGAGGCGCCAGGCGATCTCCCGGCCCGCCTCGCTCTTGAGATTGAGCGCAATCGACTGCTTGCCGCGACTGTAGGCGCGGATCATCGATTCGCCATAGCGGCCGATGTGTCGGGCCTGGTCGCCCGCCAGCGGTTCGATCTTGATCACCTGTGCGCCGAGTTCGGCCAGCACCATGGCTGCGCCCGGTCCGGCGATGTACTGCCCCATGTCGATCACGCGCACGTTCTTCAACGGCGCCGCGGGCCCGGATGTCTTTCTTGGTTCTGAGTTCATTGACAGCGACGTTATCGAGTTTCGCGATTCTTGAAAATTCGATAATCGTGAAGGAGTGATCACGGATCGCTATACCCCACGGAACCTGGAATGCACACGAAAACCGACCGCTTGATCCGCACGCTGCGCCTCAGACACCTCGAACTGCTTGTCGCACTTTCCGAAGCGTCCACCATGCGCGGCGCGGCGGCACGCCTGCATTTGAGTCAGCCGGCGATCAGCAAGATGCTCGGCGAAATCGAGAGCTGCTTCGGGGCCAAACTCTTCGAGCGCAGTCATCAAGGGATCCACGCGAACGCCGTGGGATCAAGCGCCGTCTTCCGGGCCCGAGCAGTGCTGAATGAGCTGGCCCGCGCCACCGAGGACGTCGATGCCATGCAGAGCGGTATCACTGCGGTGCTGCGCGTGGGCGCTCCGTCGGTCACCGCGACCATTCCAGCGGCCATCGTCGAGCTGCGGCGGCGAATGCCCGGCGCGGCTGTTCAGTTGCGGGAGGGTCGCGTCCATGAGCTCATCCATCGCCTGCTGGACGGCGAACTCGACTGTGTTTTTGGAGCCATCACTCCTGAGCTCATCTCCAGTGACGTGATCGGCTTGCTGGAACCTGTCGTGCTGCTGGAAGATCAGCTGTGTGTGCTTGCGTCCAGTGCGAACGAGAGCGTGACCGGCCGCCGCTTGCGATGGTCCGACCTGCAAGCCGCGCCGTGGGTGGTGCCGCCCAAGGAAACGCTGGTCAGGCAGGCATTCATGACCGCCTTCCTCAACAGTGGCGTGACGCCGCCCGTGCCGGTCATCGAGGCGATGTCATCGGTGACGATCGGCACCGTGCTTCGCAAGGATCCTTCGCTGGTGTGCGCGGTGCGACTGGAGCATGCGCTGGACGAAATGGCCCGAGGTGGTGTGCAGAGGCTCGAGGTGCTGCCCCGGATGATCCTTCCCTCGTTCGGCCTGTTCTTTCGACGAGACGGAACGGAAAGGCCTGCGATCGTCACAGAGTTCGCGGATGCAATACGCCGCGTCAGCGGGAACACGGTGCCGAAGAGGCGACTGACCGGGAAGTAGTGCCAGCGATTCAGTGGGCGCTGCGGAGCTTCAGATTGCCGAAGTCCATGAAATCGGTCGGCGCAAAGCCGATGTCCGCACGCACCGGCGCCTGGGCCTGACGCTCCCTCGACTTCTCGCGCAGACGGGCCAGGTCGGCTCGCACCTCTTCCAGGGTGCGCATCGGCTTGGCGGATGCGGGTGCGACCGATTCGCGAACTGCAGCCTTCACCGGATCGGCCGAAGGCTGCTGGACCATTGGAGCCGCCGCGGCAACAGATGCCGCAGGTGCAATCCGCGCCGCCGGCGCCGCAGGCAATTCACTTCGCCGGGTTTCGATTCGCGACGGCATCGGAACCACCCTTCGCGCCGCGGCTCGCGGAGCTGGACGCATCGGCACAGGCTTCGTCAGCACAGCCCAAAGGCCGTGAAGGATTCGAGTGAACGTGCCGAAAGATAGGGATGCTTCCATGGCGGACCAGCTGAAAAAAGATGGCGCGATTGTGTGACTGGGTCGACTGAATCCAAATGACCTACAACCGCTCGCGATGCGCGAATTGCGCAAAACTGCACGCTGCGTTGATTTGGGTGATCCCGCCTTTGTGGACCTCCCTCGCACCCTGCGATGCGTTTTCAGGGCGCCGAGGGACCGGCCTTCAGATAGGGCATCGGATCGACGGCATGGCCCCCGCGCCGAACCTCGAAGTGCAGCCGGGTCACGCTCGAATCCGTGTTTCCCATCTCGGCGATCTGCTGGCCGGCCTGCACTTGCTGGTTCTCCCGAACCAGGATCTTGCGGTTGTGCGCGTAGGCGGTCATCAAGTCCTTGTCGTGCTTGACCATGACGAGATTGCCGTAACCCCTGAGCGTCGAGCCCACATACACCACCCGCCCCTTGGCCGCCGCTACGACCGGGTCGCCAGGATTTCCGCGAATGTCGATGCCCTTGTTGGAGCCGCCATTGAATCGCCCGCTGACCTGCCCCGCCGCCGGCCACAGAAAGGTTCCCGCCGCGGCGCCCGGGCCCGGCGAGGCTGTGACCTTGGCAGACTTGGTCGAAGCGCCCTTGCCCGCGGCCGCAGAACGTGTGGGCGCCTTGCGCTTCGCCTGGCGCTGCGCCTTGCGTTTGGCCGCGGTCGATGGGGCCGACGACGCTTTGGACGAAGAAGAAGCGCCGTCAGCGCGCGTGGTCGACGAGGTCGACGGCGGCGACGCTGTGCGCGTCCTCGATGTTTCCTTGGGCGATGTACCGCATGCAACGACAAGGGCGCAAAGCATCGCGCCAAGGCCGAGCCGGCCGAGCCGGCCGAGCCGGCCGATCAACGACCCGCGGGCGGAGGGCTGAAGCGCGTCTCGGCGCCCATCATGCTCGAGCATTCCTTCAACAGCGCCAATGAGCGCGTGACTTGGTGCGTCATGCGATCGTTGAGACTCTTCGCGCTGCGAAACATCGGCAGCACCACCAATGAGCCCACGCCTGCGACGACGATGGGGATGACCATGTAAATCCAATGCAATTCCAACTTCGACTCCTTGTTCCAGTTCGGAGTCAGTCTGCATGCTCCCCCGCTGCATTGCCAATCCGCTGTTTGGACCGGTCTGCACATCGGAGGGCGATCGAATGAGTGCAAATTTCACGAATCGTGCCGCGGTCTCGCATGCGCGTCCCGCTCGGCGAGATTGGCGGCGCGCACCCAGTAAAAATCCTTGCCCGCCCGCGCAGGGCCGACCCGAAGCACCTGCCGAGGCACCGACCGGATCTCTTCATCGGCTCCGCAGTACAGCGGCAGGCTTCTCTCGGTCCTGCGGTGAGCCTCCAGCAGCTCGCGCAAAGGCACCTGGATGCTTTCGACCGACTTCGACGACGACCGCACCTTCACGAATTCCCGTGACACGACGAGCTTGCTCGGCGCCTCGAATTCGACCGTTTCCAGCAGTCGACGGGTCCTCCAGACGGCCGTGACCGCCGGCGCCATCATGACCGCGTCGGGTGTCGAATAGCGAGGAAGATGCGCGCTATCGGCAGCGGCAAGACATGCCAGCAAGTGCGGCGTGAGTTCGATGCTGACCGAACCGGAATCCGTCGTCGGGGAAGGCCGGATTTCGATGATTGCCGTTCGTGCAGTGTGCCTCGCGCTTTCCGCGACCATGGCGCGGGCACGCCGGCGCCGAGCTTTGACGTGTGCGAAAGCTGCAAGCCCGGCCACCGGCGAAGCAGCTGCGAATACCTTGATCGCGAAGAGATCGTCGCCCGTAAATATCAAGACCGAGTCCTCGGGCAACGAAAGCGGCGACAGGCCGTGAAGAGAGGGTCGGGGTCGGAGTCGGAGTCGGTCATCGAAAGTCGTTCAAGCGCGAAACGTATAGGTGCGAACGTCTCGCGGAACGCATGTTACCTGCGAAGCCGCGTTCCACAGGGAAGACGCACGTTGCCGCGGAAGGGGAATCAGCTTCCGAAGACCCAGCGTCTCCACCACGGACGAGGCGGCGCCGGCGGTTCTTCGGCAAGCTGGTGCATCAGGCTGGTCCTGACGCGGCGGCGCAATTCGACCTCCAGCGCATGTGCGACGCCGTAGGCCGACTTCTCTCCACGCGAGGCGCGGGCGCGCCACTCCGTTGCATAGGCTGCCAGCGCTTCTTCGTCGAGGCTGGCGAGTTCTTCACTGGAGGGTATGGCGGACATGAATCGATGATCGAAAAAAAGCGGGCTGCAAGATCGAGAATCTACACGAGTGAGTGCGCGCGAGCTTCGCGCGCTTGCTTGACTCGCATTCTTGGCAAACCAGAAAGGAAAAATGAATGTTCAATCACGTCATGATTGGCAGCAACGACATCGAACGCTCCAAACGGTTCTACGATGCGGTTCTTCGTGTGATTGGCGCGGAGGGCGCGCCTGTTCGCAACGTTTCGGCGACAGGTCATGTTCGTCTGTTCTATCGCCATGACGGAAACACGCTGGCGATCAGCGAGCCCATCGACGATCAACCTGCCACGTGCGCAAACGGAGGAACCATCGCATTCAAGTGCGCGAGCCCCGAACTGGTGAAAGCGGTTCACGACGCGGCCGTGGCGCATGGCGGCGTATCTATCGAAAATCCACCAGGACTGCGCGACGATGCGTTGGGCAAGTACTACCTCGCCTACGTACGCGACCCGGACGGCAACAAGCTTTGTGCCATTCATCGGGTGCGTTCCTAGGCTGTACGGTTCGTCTAGCTTTGTGAGGTCCTGGCGCGCAACGCCCAGGCGGCGAGGCTGGCGACCTGCCACCAGATCAGCCCCCAAACGATGATGACCGCCAGCCATCCAAAGGGTGAAGGACTTGCCCAGCCCCACGCTTGCGCGGAGGCGTAGACAGGCAGCCCTATCACCTTCAGGAGCGTGAGAGGCAAATAGACCGAGTTCCCGATGAAAGAGGCAAACGGCCCCGGCGGAAACAGAAAGCCGCTCACGTGAAGAAGCACGAGCATTGCGAAGATGTCGCGACTACGCATGAAGGTGGATGATCGCACGGGATTAGAGTAGCCGACAGCCACCCTGCGTCCGGACCTGGAGCATGGCTTCAGGCTTGGCATCTCCACGCCCCTGTACGAACCGCTCGATGCAGAGCATCGATATTTCATGTCCAAACACCCACACCCGTTTCGCGCTGAATGGGCGCCCAGCATTCCACGCGAGCTCATGGCCGGCGCGGTCGCCACGTTCGCCCTCATTCCAGAGGTCATTGCTTTCTCCTTCGTCGCAGGTGTCGATCCTGCTGTCGGACTGTTCGCCTCTTTCGTCATCAGCATCGTGATCGCCTTTGCCGGGGGAAGGCCGGCAATGGTTTCTGCCGCAGCAGGCTCCGTTGCCTTGGTTGCTGCTCCACTCGTACATGCACACGGCGTGCAGTACCTTCTTGCCGCCGGCATCCTCGCGGGCGCTGTTCAAATCCTGTTCGGGTGGCTGCGCCTCGGCGCACTGATGCGATATGTGTCGGGCTCCGTTCGCACCGGCTTCGTCAACGCGTTGGCGATTCTGATTTTCTCGGCGCAGATGCCGCACCTCATCGGCGCCAACGGCGCCACATGGGTGATGGTCGCTGTCGGCCTGCTGATCATTTACGGATTGCCAAGGCTGACGACCATCGTGCCGTCGCCGCTGGTCTGCATCGTCGTGCTCACCCTCGTTGCGCACTGGATGCATCTGCCATTGAAGACGGTGGCCGACCTGGGCCATCTGCCCGACGGCTTGCCGACGTTCGGCTTGCCTCAGGTACCGCTGTCTTTGGAGACTTTGAAACTCATCGCCTTGCCGGCTGTGGCCATCGCGATGGTGGGACTGCTCGAATCCATGATGACGGCCAGCGTTGTCGACGAGCTCACGGACACTCCGAGCTCCAAGAACCGCGAGTCCACCGGCCTCGGTATCGCCAACGTTGCCGCGAGCTTGTTCGGAGGAATAGCTGGCTGCGGAATGATTGGGCAGACGGTGAGCAACGTTCGCTATGGCGGACGCGGACGTTTGTCGACGCTGTTCGCGGGCGCCTTCCTGCTGATCCTCATGGTGCTTCTGAAACCCTGGGTGTCTCAAGTGCCCGTCGCCGCATTGGTCGCCATCATGGTGATGGTGTCTGTCTCTACGCTGGATTGGGGTTCTGCGCGTGCGCTCTTGAAGCACCCGAAGCTTTCGAGTGTCGTTATGGGCGCAACTGTGGCGGTGACCGTTGCCACTGCCAACCTGGCCGCCGGGGTGACTGTCGGCGTGCTGTTGAGCGGCTTGTTCTTCACCTTCAAGGTCTCGCGTCTGCTTGTTGTCGTGAAGACAGGAACCGAAAGCTTGACCTATCGGGTCTCCGGACAGGTCTTCTTTGCATCAGCGGACATGCTGGTCGATGCGTTCGACGTGCGGGACGTCGAGGGCAAACCCGTCTGCATCGACGTCAGCGAAGCCCACTTCTGGGACATCACCGCCGTGAACGCGTTGGACAAGGTGTGTCAACGGCTGCGTAAACATGGAAGCCCGGTGGAGGTTGTCGGCTTGAATGAACAAGGCCGAATGTTGGTGTCGAAGCTGGACCTCGGTATCGAGTAGCCGGCATCTTCAGTCGCATGGCTGAAAGCGCTTGCACTCGGCGGTGGCGTGAATCGATGTCACGGTGTTCTCGCCATCGATGTGCATCGAGGTGAACTTGACCCATGATCCTTCCGGGATATCGGCGAGCAGAGAGCGGTCGGGCAGCCTGAAGGTCTGCGTCGCGAAGGGAATCTTGGACCTGGGCAACAGCCTCAACCGAACGTAGAGCTTGCCGCCGGAGTCTTCGTACGATGATGAGAGTCGCGCTCGCGTGAACACCGGGGCTTGCTCGCTGGCCTGCGCCGCAGCGCCGCTCATTGCAATGACGCTCATCGCGGCCGCAATGGTTCTGCACAAGGCTCTCGACATCGTTGACTCCTTGAGTTGGCTCGCATTCTGCATTTCCCGTCATCTTCTATTCGAGAGTGTGATCAGCTTTCAGTTGCCCGGGAGGCAATAGGAAAACTCATAAATGTGAGTGCCATCCGCGACACTGATCTTGAACTCACCCTCGATACCAGTCAGATCTTCCGTTCCTGAGTCCGGCACGACGGTGACAGATAACGAGGCCAGGCCGCGATTCATGGTGCCAGTGTGTTGCAGAACGAATGAGCCGTTCTTTCCCGCCAGAACGCCAGTGACCCGCTCAATGGCAACGTAGGCGGCTGAACCTTTGATGCTCGTCCCGGCACTCAGCATTTGGCCGCGTGTCGTTGCTACGAGGTCACCTGATATCTGCTTGTTGATGGTCAAACGACCCAGTAGCTTCGGCTCTACGTCGTCCCCTTCGAAGGGCATCGGTAGGAGAGTGACGGCGAATGTACCTTTTGCTGTTTCGGTCATTGAGGCTTTCATGTGCACGCGGAGTAGCCACGGCGAGAGTCAAATGGTGGCGAACGCAACCTTCAGTCGGTATTCATGCTACGCCAGCGAAGCCGGTCCGCGTCGCGATGACGACCTTTACTCATTCATGCTCGCACCAATCCGAGTTTGCGCAGCTGCGTCTCGAGTTCGGCTGTCGTGGTCCAAGGCAGGATTTCCGAGTTCTTTCGCTCGTCCGGTGGATTTGACGGCAGGCCATCAGACCATCCCCCATGTCCGACGAGAGGCAGCAATGGCCGGCCGTGCAGCCACGCAAGACAAACTTCGGAAATAGTGCCGGCCCTGCCCCCGATGACGATGCAGGCATCACCAGACAAGGCCATGAGCAAGTTGCGCGCGTCACCCATGCCGCAGGGCACAACTACCGTTGCTGGCCAATCCGGCGGCGGCATCTGGTCAGGTGGCACGATGCTCAACACCAGACCGCCTGCGCCCATCGCACGCTCGGCAGCAACTCTGGTTGCGGGACTACCGCAGCCGCTGACCAAAGTCATGCCGAGCGAAGCGAGGAGCGCCCCCGCTTCGCCGGCCCTCTCAAACGCCGAGGAGCCGGGTTCGGCACTGCCAAGAACACTAACTTGAGGCCGGCGAATGAATGGTGTCGTCATGATCTGACTGTAGCCCGCCGGAAAGCGCACCAATATCGAAGGTCTTGATCCGCGGGCCGCCCTCGAAGCCATCGATGTTCCACACCGCCTGCGGACCGGTCCCACCCAGCGCCCGCCGGCACACAACGCTGCCATCGTCCAGGTCGAGCTTCACGTGCAGCGTCCATCCACTGCCGGTCTTGTCAGGCTCGACGCGCACCAGCGCATAACCGTTGCCGGTACCGACAGCCGCCGTAACGGCCTGGCCCTTGATCTCGCGACCTCCGAATCTCATGTCGACCGGCCCGTCCAGCCAGAACTCTTCCGGCCGCGAATTGGCAAAGGGCCAGGGCGAATACAGGCCCGACGAGACGATGGAGATCACTTCCACCGGCCCGTGCCGCCCCGTCATCCACAGGCTGGACACGCTGGACATGTGGCGGTCGCCGGCCAGCAGGATGACCTGTCGCACCGGGCTGTCGCGCAGCAGTTCCAGCAGGTCGAACTGCGACTTCGGATAGCCGCTCCAGTCGTCCAGGCCGATGCGCTCGGGCCCCCTGCCGAAGACCGCGGCGCGTGGGAGCGGCAGCAGCGCGACCGACGACACGATGAAAGCGGGTGAATCGGAAGGAAGGTCTTTCACGATCTTCGCCAGATCGAGTCCATCCTGGATGAGCGCGTCACCCAACAGGTGCGCGCCGGTCGTGGGACGCAGCACGCGGCGCTGGCGCTGGCTGCGCGTATCCAGCACCTTGAAGAGACGGCCGGCGACCTTGATGTCGTAGTTCAGTTCGTCGAGCGCCGGGTCCTTCGCCCGGTCCTCCACCCACTTGTGCTGGTTGGCGCGATAGGCGCGCAGGGCCGCCCTCTCCAGCCCGCCATTCAGGGAACCTGGCTCCCAGTTGTCTCCCACTTCGTGGTCGTCGAGCATGGGATAGGTCGGCAGCCGGCGCGTCGCGGCACGCCAGGAGGCAAGCCCGAACCCCTGGAAGTAGGCGTGCTCGACAGAATCCTTGCCCGCCGGATCGAACAGGCCGGCGGTCTCGTCCACGTACACCTGATCACCCACGAGCAGCAGCAATTGCGGTCGTTCACCGGCCGACGCGCTGTCCACCTGCTGGACCAGCCGCGCGCAGGAGCGCTGAGCCGGGATTTCGTCGAACAGCCCGGGCGGGTATTGGCAACTGGCGAGCGCAAAACTGAGGGGGCTCCGGGCACCGGAGGTGTCCATCGCCGCCTCGATCCAGGCCGGATCGAGGCGCACGACTGCCGCGTCGAGGGCGTCCGGCAGCCGCTCGCAGCACTGCGGCGTCAACAGCTGCATCACCTTCCTTCGCGTCTCGCCGACGACAGATCGCCTGGGCGAATGAAACAGCGCGTTCACCTCCTCCCAATCAGAGATGTCGAACACGCGCAGCAGCGGCAGATCGTTGTGCACCGTGACGACCGCGAAGCCTGCGTACTTGGGCAGCTCGCTGGCGACCAGCATCACTTCCAATGCACGATGGCGCAGCTCGTGATTGGACGTTGGGTCGATCACCATTTCGTCAAAGCAGAAGCACAGCTGCGCGCCATCGCGTTTCAAAGGGACGTAGACCACCCCCAAGCTCGTGGCACGCGCCGGCGGCGGCAGCACTGCGAGCCGGCAGTGCAGCAGCTTGCCGTCATCGGCTGGACCAACGCGCCCCAGCACAGGCCCCTTCCAGGGCAGTTCGACACGCAATGCCGGTTCCTCCGGGTCGGGAGGCTCGGGGTCCAGGCGGCTGCATTCGTCGAGGAAGCGAACCACGTGTTGAAACACCTCCTTGTCCGCATGCTCGCCAATCAGGCAGTCCTGGTGCCCATAGGCGTCCAACACCACCAGCCGATGGTGATGATCGTCCTCGCGCACGATGTCACCGCCCTCGCGAGGCGGCTTTTCGAACCAGTCCTTTTTCTTGTTGCCGAAGACGGCGCGCAGAAGGATGAAACTGTCCCAGGCGCCGCGCCAATCGAAGACCGCGTTCTGGCGGCCGTGCAGGAGCATCACGGGAAAGGCAAAGCGCTCGGCAATGTGCTTCTGCGTCACCACCCGGTTCATGCCCTGCGCATCGGTCAGCAACTGCTCGCGCGCATAGTGGCTGACTTGGGCGAGTCCCTTTGCCATGACCCAACCGTAGATGTCGCCAAGATAGGGCAGCAGTTTGTCGCTGATGTTCGCCAGACGCATGGTCTGGCCGAAGATGCCGTCTGCGCGATGGCGCACGGCCGCGAAGCCGGGGACCTTGTGAAGGCGCCCGCTCTCGCCATCATGGTCGGGATAGGGGAAGGTGGCCAGCACTGCGTCGGCCAGCAGCACCGCGGGTGTCCGCTCTGCCGGCGTCACGTCGAACTGCTCGGTGCCGAGGTACTGCTCCAGGTAGCTGGCCAGGTAAGCGCGAAAGCGGTTCATCGGGCTGGCGCGCAGCAACGGGCCGACCTGCGAGAGCACCACGGCGCCAATGGATTTGTACAGCTTCTCTTCATTGCGCAGCAGTTCCACACAGAACATCGCCGAGCCGATGCAATGGGCCACCACGTCGAGCTGCGCCGCGCCGGAGAGGCCCTTCACATGCGCAATCGCGTCGGGGATGTCTTCGCGCGAGACCTCGTCGAAGGACCAGTACCGGCGATGGTCCAGGTTGAGGCCGATGCTGGTGCGCAGGTCCAGCACCCAGACGTCGCGCCCGGCGTTCATCAGGGTGCTGACCAGATTGTTCGGCAGCATGACGTGCGCGAAAGTGGAGCCGCTGGCGCCGTAGCCGTGGATCAGCAGCACGGGCCGCGCGCCCGGGGTGTCTTTCCGGGGGCGGTAATGCGACAGCTTCCGCAACGGCAGCGCGTCCGTGGTCGTGTACTTCGTGAGATCGAAGTGCGGCACGTCATACACGACAGGGTCGACGCCATCCACCTTTCCCGGCATTCGGCCGTTTTCGCGCGCGGTCTTGTGGTGGTCGTCCGGCGGCAGGAAGCTGACCAGGTGAATGTGCAAGATCACGCGCAGCAACCACAGGCCCAGTTCGGCCAGATCGCCCAATGCATTGGGCGCATCCTGCTGCGCCGTGATCTTGAGCAGCGGGATGAACTGCTGCACGAAGAAGTCCAGGTCAAGGCGCAGCACACCGCCGTCGCTCGCACCCATGTCGAGTCGGCCTTCGCTCAGCTGCCGCCACGGGTTGGCGTCCTCCGTCAGGGCCAACCGCTTGGTGAAGTGCATCGTCCGGCCCTTGCGCACCGGCGCGTCCTTGTCGGCCTTGGTCACGGTCCATGCGTAGCGCAGCAGGCGCGCTTCGCCAAAGTGCGTACACAACACGCCCAGGATGTACTCGGCGCCCGGGCTGTGGCCCAGCAGATCCGCCAGCTTGCGCCGTACCAGGCCAAGTACGCGCAGCATGCGATCCTCGCGGTTGGAGGATTCGCGCACCAGCAGCTGGACCTGGCCGGTGCAGGCGGCGGTCGAGGGCGTGCCGTCCGCGGCGGTGAAGCGCAGCGTCACTGCGCGCTGAGCCACCGTGCGCGGCAGGCGGCGCAGGTCCGACGCGGCGAAGGGCGCGAACTCGGCCACGGCTTCCAGCGCAAAGGGCTTGCCATTGACGTGAATGTCCCCTCGCAGGCACTCGCGAATGATCAACTGGGTGGGCAAGGGTGCGGCCGCATGCCTTCGGTCGCGCCGCACCGGGCGCGGCACGCTTTGCAGCCTGGAACTGCCGCGCAGGACCAGGCCCCAGTCCTTCGACAGCATGGGAATGGAGCGCTCGGCGAGCGCCGCGATGGTCAGCGCCGGGTTGATGCCCAAAGCCACCGGAATGATCGAGCCGTCCAGCACCGCCAGGCCGGGCAGCAGACCCGCCTTGGCGAAGACGCGTCCATACGAGTCGACCACGCCAGCGTCGACGGCGTCGGCCATCGGGCAGCCACCCAGCGGATGCACGGTAGCAGCACCGATCTTGGCACCCAGCGGACCGACGTCGGGCAGCGGCTGCCACAGCGGATTGGGCAGCACCCGGCCGCCCAGGCCGCCGAGCCCGAAGAGCCCGCCGTGCGCATGGTGCAGGGCGTCCATCTGCTGCGCGAAGACGGGCAGGTCGCCGACGCCGAGCCATGAGATACCCACCTGCCCATCGCTCAGGGGCGTGTCGGCGTCGCCAGGCTTGAACTCGATCAGGCCGTCGGCACCGTCGTCGCCCATCATTCCGTACACCGCGGTGTACTCGAGTGCGGCGTCGCTGACCGCCAGCGGATCGTCCATGGCATCGTTCTCGCTGTGGAGGCGCGAGTCGTCCTCCAACAGCCCGTGCAGGGCTTCGCTGCAAGTCACCACTTCGGCGAACGCGCGGCGCAGCGCGGCTGGAATGCCGAACTCCTCGATCACCACCGGCCGGCCGACTCGGCCCTTCTTGCGCAGCAGCCCCGTGATGGTCGGACCGACGTTGCGCCGATCCGGCGCGTCGCCTTCCCTCGCGCAGGCGTGCGCCAGGGGCTTCTGGCGATGGGCCACCGCGATCAGGTCGCCGTTGGTGGAAAAGCGGTGGCCCAGGTTCTCGATGCCGCCAACGGACAGTTCGTCGCCTTGCGAGCGCAGCAGGATCTCGGTCGAGCCGAGCGAGCCGGCCGCCAGGATGACCCGGCGCGCGCGCACTGTGTAGCAGCGCTTGCGGTCGGCACGCGCCTTGTCAGGGTCGGTCAGGAAGAAGTCGACTGCGTAGCCGTCATCAATGCCGTCATCAACGGTGCGCAGGCGGTGCACCGTGGCACCGCAAAACAGCCTGGCGCCATTGGCCTGCGCCATGGCCAGGTAGTTCGCGTCCAGCGATTTCTTCGCCCGAAAGTTGCAGCCGCTCACGCAGTCGCCGCACTTGATGCAGGCTCGCGTGTCGACGCCCGCGGGGCTGGTGCCGTCCTTGAAAGCCACGGCGAGCCAAGCCTTGCGCGCGGTGTTGGCGTGCATGGCGCGCCCCGCCTCCATCAATGAATCGAGCTTGGCGACACTGCCCGGGATCTGCTCGGGCATCAGCATGGCGCTCGCATGGCCGTAGTCGGATTTGAGCGCGTCGGGCACACGCAGCGCCTCGGGCCAGCGCTTGTCGGTGAAGGCATCCGCGGTCGCCCTCTCCATGACCGCGGCATTGATGAGCGAGCCGCCGCCCAGCCCGTTGCCCAGCACCACGGCGACCTTGCCCAGGCGCAGGTCGAAGAGGCCCGTGGGCCGGCCGCGCGCTGGCTTGCCGTCCTGCTTGCTGAAGCGCACGTGCCCGGGGATTTCGCCGAAGGTGGCGGGGAACTCGCCCGGAAGGTATTCGTTGCCGCGCTCGAGCACGTAGACCTTGATCGCGGGTCCGCCAGCCGCCCGCTTTGCGCCCGCCAGACGCGCCGCGGCCACCGCGCCCCCGTAGCCGCTGCCGACGATCAGGACCTCACAATGCCAGCCATCGGGATCTTGCGCGATCTCGTCGACCAGCACCTCGGCGCCGGTGGACAACCAGCGGTCGTTCGCTTGCTCGTTCATCGCAACCTCCATGGCGGGGAAGCCCGCCGGTTTTTCTTCTTGCTCTACCGGGCGGCGATGGCCGCACTGATGGTGCGGCCCAGCGTGGGCGCGTCCACCGGCTTGCGCAGCAAGGCCAACGCGTGCCGGCGCGCGGCGCCGACCACGGCGTCGTCCTTGTCGGCGCTCACCATCACGACGGGTAGCGAGGGTTCGAGCCCGCGCAGGCGCTCGACGGCCTCAAGGCCTTCGACGCCGCCGCCTAGGCGAAAGTCGACCACCGCGGCATCGCAGCTGGCGCCCGAGAGCTGAGCCAGCGCGTCGTCGAGCGTGGCCGCGGCGAGCGCGCGGCAGCCCATGGCGGCCAACGCATTGACATAGGCGCCGCGCACCATCGAATCGTCGTCCAGCACCAGCACGCGCCGGCCGGCCAGGCTCCAGGCGGGCTCCGAGACCAGGGCCGCCACCTGCGCCGTATCGGCGAGCGGCAACCGCAACGAGAAGGTGGCGCCGGCACCGGGTGAAGACTCCACGGTGATGGGCAGCTTCATCAGGTCCGCCATGCGGCGCACGATCCCCAAGCCGAGGCCATGGCCGCTCACGGTTGCGGGGCCGTCCGCGCCGAGCCGCACCAGGTCTTCGAAGATCAGCTGGTGATGCTCGGGCGCGATGCCGGGGCCCGTGTCGCGCACCGTGAGCTCCACATCGCCTTCATGCGGCAGCACCTGCAGCTCGACCCGTCCACCGGCCGGCGTGAACTTGATGGCGTTGTCGACGAGGTTGGCGAGGATCCGGCGCAGCAGGTCCGGATCGGAATGCACGGCCAGCTCGGGCGGGCAGTGCCAGTCGAGCTGCAGCTGGCGCCCGGCCGCCGCGGCGCCGAAGCCGCCCATCACCGCGGCCACCAGGCGATCGAGCTGCACGCGGCGCGGCTGCGCCACGACCACGCCGGCGTCCAGCTTGGAGACGTCCAGCAGGGCATCGAGCATGGAGCAAAGCTGCTCAAGACTGGTGTCGACCACTTCCGAGACTTGCCGGGCCTCCCCGCTCATCGACAGGTGCCGCAGCGCGCCGACGTTCAGTGCCATAGCTTGAAGTGGCTGGCGCAGGTCGTGGCTCGCGGCGGCGAGGAAGCGGCTCTTGTCCTGGTTCGCCTTCACCGCGGCATCCCGAGCGACCGCCAGTTGCGCCCGCTCGAACTCCAGACTGGTGGCCAGTGCCTCGTTCTCGAGGCGGATGCGGAATGACTCCTCGAAGGTCTCCAGGTTGCGCCTGGCAAAGCGGGACTGCACGCCAAAGAACATCAGCACCAGCGCCGCGATGCCCAGGCCGAGCCGGGTTCCCGACAACGCCCACATCAGCGCCGTTGGCACAAAGAGGAGGCTGGCATAGGCGAGGAAGGCGGGCCTGATGGTGGCGCTGGTGGAGACCGCGCCGGCGCCCCAGGACACCAGGATCATCGTGAGCACCGCGTCGAGCGATGGATCGAGCCAGCTCATGAACAAGGCGGCCGAACCGTTGCATGCGCCGATCAGCACATTCCACAGCACGGTCGCGTGCAGTCGCGCGGCAATGGGCTGTTGCCGGTCGCTTGCCATGTGCGCGAGTGCCGACGCTCGCAGCTCGCGGCTGCCGATGACGGCGGCGAACCAAGCCAGCACGACCGCGGTCGGCACCGACTGCCAGACGATGGCCGCCACGATGGTCGCTGTCAGCAGGATCTGCCAGCGCAGGCCCACTGCCTGATCGGCCACGACCTGGAGCCGGCGCTCGTCGAGTTCGATCGATGCGCCATCCATCAGGGCGGCGGCCTCGGCGTTGGCATTCGGGTTCTTCATCATTGAAGGTCCAGCGTGGCCGCGGCCTGGGCGTCGAAGACGCGGCACAGCGCATCGGTGCGATTGCGCGCCCCGAGCGCCCGATAGACCATGGACAGGTGCACTTTCACCGTGCCTTCGGCGATGGCCAGCTGGCGCGCGATCAGCTTCACCGGCGTGCCGCGAATGGCCAGGGCCAGCACCTGGCGCTGGCGCGGCGAGAGCTCGTTGCGCAGAAAGCGCGCCAGGTCCTCGCGCGGCAGCTCGTCGGGCTCGCGCGCACGGGTCACGTCATCGCTGAGCACGAACTCGGCAGGCAGATAGATGCGATGGCGCAGCACGACCCGCAGCGCGGCCTCCATGTCGGCGAGCCGGTATGACTTGGGAATGAAGCCGGCCGCGCCGGCGTCGATCACCTCGCGCACGCGCTGCGGCGAGCTCTCGGCCGACTGCATGCACACGGGTGTGGCCTCGAAATGCGCCTTGACCGCACGCAGCGCGTCCGGGCCCGAGAGAGTGGGCAGGTGATAGTCGAGCAGCACCAGGTCGAAGTCGGCTGCGGTGTGCTGGCATGCGCTCTCGACATCGCGGCTGGCCTCGAAGGCAAAGGGCTGGCCGGGCTCGATCTCCGCGGCGAGCTGCTCGAGCAGGCGGCGCGTGCCGTTCCAAACGATCTCGTGGTCATCGACAAGCAGGACTCGCATGGGCACCTCGTTGTCTTGCGACGCTGGAACGCGATCTCCCGCATTCCGGCCCGAAGGGTAGTCCAAAGACCAGCGATTGGCGCCTATACCAACGGCCTAGTCAGCGCGCTTAGCGGCTTTCGGCCTCGACTAGCCCGGGCGCGCAATTGAACGCGGCACCCCGCCGGCAGACACTGCATTGCACCGACCGACCCCTGCGTCGCATCCCCAACAACAAGGAGCCGAGCATGAACCTCAGCATCGAAGCACCCGTTGCGCGGCCGCACGCCGCCAATGCGCGGCGGCTCTTCGCGCCCCGGCCGCTGCTGGGCGACGAGGCCCTGCCCTTGGGTCTTTCGCCGCAGCGCTTCGCGCATCTGCTGGAGGAAGTCGAGGCGCTGCTCTTTTCCGTGCGCAAGCCGAGCAGCGAAGCGATGGAGGGCGACCGCGCCCTGCTGACGCTCATGTTCACCGACATCGTGGATTCTTCCGGGCATGCCGAGCGACTGGGCGACGAGGCCTGGTCGCGGCTGCTGGAGCGCCATCACACGATCGTGCGTGCGCAACTCGCCACCTGGCGCGGCAGCGAGCTGGACACGGCCGGCGACGGCTTCTTCGCCAGTTTCGACACGCCCACGCGCGCGGTGCGTTGCGCCCTCGCCGTTCGAAGCGCGCTACATGCGCTCGGCATCGAAATTCGTGTCGGACTGCACACCGGCGAATGCGAGCGCCTGGGCAACAAGGTCGCCGGGCTTGCCGTCCATGTGGCGGCGCGGATCGCGGCCGGAGCGGCCGCTGGGGAAATCATGGTGTCGGGGACGGTGCGCGACCTGGTGATGGGCTCGGGCCTGTGCTTTTCCGGCGGCGAGTGCCATGCGCTCAAGGGGCTGTGCGAGCCATGGCGGCTGTACCGGGTCTGCGGCGACCGGCCGGCTCAGCCCGGCGACGGTCTGCGGCTGCACGGCTGATTGCCATGCATTGCAAGCCGCCCTTTCAACGTGGTGCATTTGGCGGGATGATGCGGAAACGAATGATTGCCAACATCGATGTCTCTGCACCACTTGCTCGCTGACTACGGCTATGTCGCCGTGCTGGCTGGGAGCTTGCTGGAGGGTGAAACCATTCTGATCCTGGCGGGGTTCGCCGCGCATCAGGGGCATCTGTCGCTGCCGTGGGTCATGGCGGTCGCCTTTTTCGGTGGGACGCTGGGCGATCAGATCTTTTTCTTCGTGGGTTGGCGCTACGGCGATGCGCTTTTGCGGCGCCTGCCGCGCATGGCGCCCAATGCCGAACGGATCAACCGCTTGTTGCTGCGGCACCATGCCTGGCTGATCGTCGGCATCCGCTTCATGTACGGGGTGCGGATCGCTGGCCCGATCGCCATCGGAATGAGCGATGTGCCGGCACGACGCTTTCTGATGTTCAACCTCATCGGGGCGGCAATCTGGGCTTTCATCATTCCCGGCCTCGGATACATGTTCGGGCACACATTGAAGTGGCTCGTCGTCGACCTGGCGCGCTACGAGGTGATTGCGCTGGCGGTGATCGTCACGCTTGCCGTATTGATCGCCCTGGCGCACCGCTGGCACGCGCGCCGCACAGCCAGCAAGCCGCCCAACGCCTGAACGCCCGTCGTAGCGGCGGAGAAGTACCGCACCGGGCGGCGCAAGTGCGCCATTGTTTCCCCCGAACGAACACTGCAGTTCTTTTTGCACCGGTTCTGCCCGGGTAATTTGCCCCAAACTCCTCTTCACACAGAGGCAGCAATGAAAACGACATGGAACTTCATCTTGGCCGGCGCAGTGACTTTGGCATCTGCGGCCGGAATCGTCACTGGCGAAGCCGCAAAGGGTGAGCTACGCCTGGCCGAGGCGGCCACGGCCGTGAGCGCAAGCCCCAACGCATTCGCGTGGCTGACGGGCGGCGTGGCGTCCGTCGCTTCGGCCCAGTAAACAAGGCAGGAAAGACAAGGCAAGAAAGCGGGGTCGCGCGCGGGCTTGTCTTTCAACGCGGGCCGAGGCAGAGTCGGGCGACTTTTTGGGAGCCCAAGCAATGTCATCCAGCCCGATCGAAACCTGGCACCGGCTCGTCACGGAGCGCGATGTTCGGGGCCTTGACGCACTTCTTGCCGACGACGCGGTCTTCTATTCGCCCGTCGTCCACACCCCTCAGGTCGGCAAAGCCATCACCAAGGCCTATCTCGCCGCCGCCTTCAGCGTCTTCTTCAATCCGTCTTTTCGCTATGTTCGGGAGCTCACGGGCGAGCGCGACGCCGTGCTCGAATTCCAGGTCGAGTTGGACGGCATCAGCGTCAATGGCGTCGACATGATCAAGTGGAACGAGGAAGGCAGGATCACCGAGTTCAAGGTGATGCTGCGCCCCCTGAAAGCCGTGAACCTGATTCACCAGAAGATGAGGGCCATGCTTCAGGCGAATCGGTGATGCACGGTCTGCGGCCCCACCCTCAATCCGCGGGAGGCAGGTTCAGCGCCCTGGCGACGCCTGCACCGTACGCAGGATCGGCCTTGGTGCAGTTGGCGATGTGGCGGCGCTTGATGAAGTCCGGCGCATCGCCCATGGCGCGGGCCG
Organism: Variovorax sp. 01N429; assembly: GCF_056399425.1. Classification (NCBI taxonomy): domain Bacteria; kingdom Pseudomonadati; phylum Pseudomonadota; class Betaproteobacteria; order Burkholderiales; family Comamonadaceae; genus Variovorax; species Variovorax sp. 01N429. The sequence goes on from NZ_JBFTRG010000010.1 coordinate 110,013, forward strand.
TGTTGTCGAACAGCACTTGCCGCTGCGCGGGCGCCATCAGGCGGAACAGGTCGCCCGGCTGCTTGTAGTAGTCGGCGTCGTCTTCGCGGAAGTTCCAGAAGTCTCCATCGCCCCGGATCTTCAGCGGCGGCTCGCGGTAGTCGGGCTGCTCCTGCCACTGATTGAAGCTGTTCGGCTCGTAGTGCGGCAGTCCGCCATAGTTGCCATCCACACGCCCCGCCCCGTCCCGGTGGTTGCTGTGCACCGGGCAGCGCGCTGCGTTCACGGGGATCTGGTGGTGGTTCACGCCCAGCCGGTAGCGTTGCGCGTCGGAGTAGGCAAACAGCCGCGCCTGCAGCATCTTGTCCGGAGACACGCCGATGCCAGGCACCAGGTTGTTCGGCGCGAAGGCGCTCTGCTCCACGTCGGCGAAGAAGTTCTCGGGATTCCGATTGAGCTCCACGACACCCACTTCGATCAATGGATAGTCCTTCTTCGGCCAGACCTTGGTGAGATCGAATGGGTGGTAGGGCACCTTCTCGGCGTCGGCCTCGGGCATGACCTGGACATACATCGTCCACTTCGGAAAATCTCCGCGGCCGATGGCGTCGAACAGGTCGCGCTGATGGCTCTCCCGATCGCCACCAACGATGGCGGCGGCTTCCGCATCGGTGAGGTTCTTGATGCCCTGCTGGGTCTTGAAATGGAACTTGACCCAGAAGCGCTCGTTCTTGGCGTTGACGAAGCTGTAGGTGTGCGAGCCGAAGCCGTGCATGTGGCGGTAGCTCGCCGGAATGCCCCGGTCGCTCATCACGATGGTGACCTGGTGCAGCGCTTCGGGCAGCAGCGTCCAGAAGTCCCAGTTGTTGGTCGCGCTGCGCATGTTGGTCTTGGGATCGCGCTTGACGGCCTTGTTGAGATCCGGAAACTTTCGCGGGTCCCGCAGGAAGAACACGGGCGTGTTGTTGCCCACCATGTCCCAGTTGCCTTCTTCCGTGTAGAACTTGAGGGCGAAGCCGCGGATGTCGCGCTCGGCATCGGCCGCGCCGCGCTCGCCGGCCACCGTCGTGAAGCGGGCGAACATCTCGGTTTTCTTGCCGACGGTGCCGAAGAGCTTGGCGCGGGTATACGCAGTGATGTCTTTCGTCACCGTAAAGGTGCCGAAAGCGCCGGAGCCCTTGGCATGCATGCGGCGCTCGGGAATGATCTCGCGGTTCAGGTTGGCGAGCTTTTCGATCAGCCAGACATCCTGCATCAGCAGCGGGCCGCGCGGGCCAGCGGTCATGCTGTTCTGGTTGTCGACTACGGGGGCGCCGAAGGCAGTGGTCAGTGGGGTTTTCTTGGGGGCGTCGCTGGAGTCGCTCATGGTTTCCTCTCGGGTGTCATTGGTTGTACGCACAAGGGCAGCAAATCTGGCACCTTCACGGCCAAAGCGCAACTGCGTCGTTCGGAGGGTGATTTGCCGAACGTCGGTCTTCGGTCAGGGCTTGACCTTCTTCGACGATTTGGCCTTGCTCGCCTGATTGTGGGCGATAGCTTCGCGAACGAGCGCCTTGAACGCCGACGCATCGACTGCCTCTCCTTCGAGGATGTCGATGGCGCGTCGCACGTTGCCGTCGAGACTCGAATTGAAGAGACCGGCCGGGTCCTTCAATGAAGCACCCTTGGCAAAGGTCAGTTTGATCTTGTCCTTGTAGGACTCACCCGTGCAGATGATGCCGTCGTGCGACCAGACCGGCGTCCCCATCCACTTCACCTCTTCGAGGACTTCGGGGTCTGCTTCCTTGATCAGCTCGCGCATCCTGCCCAACGTCGCCCCACGCCAGCCGCCGAGTTCGGCGATCTTGGTCGAGATGAGCTCGGATGCTGATGATGACGGTGACGGTGATGGTGGCTGGCCTTGGGTGGCTTCCGACTTTTTCATGCATTTGCCTTGGTTTTCATTCGCACGGCAACGGAGGATAGCCCCAAGACGTTCGCCTTGCGCAATGCGCAAGCGAGTGCAATATTGCGGGCCATGAACAAACTGATCTCGGCAATGCTCCTGGCGATCACGGGACTGACGGCGTCCGGATCCGCAATGGCTCAATGGCACAACAGCCCCCAGTTCGATCGAGATCTCAGGGCCTGCGACCGCCGCGGCGTGAATTTCGATCGATGCATGTGGGAACGAGGCTGGCAGCGCGGCGGCCCCGGCCAGCGGTGGAACCACAACCAGAACTGGCATCGCGCGCCCAACAATCCCAACTGGCACAGCCCTCCGCCAAATCACTGGAACAACTCGCCGCCGCGGCGCAATCAACCGCGGCTCAGCGACATGCAGCAGCGCGCGCTCGACAACTGCCGCCTGCTGGCGCCTGCCGAGCAGCCACGGTGCCGCGCCACCGTCATGTCGACCGTAAGACGTTAGTTGTTGGTTCGGCGCTCCGCCTACGTGAAGGCGGAGCGCAGGACTGCCCAAATTCCCGGAGGTGACGGGAGACTGGCATTTCGACTCGCAACCGGCACGAGGAAATAGCCATGAACGATCCGAAGCGCCCCGCCCAATTCTCATGAGGGAGGCCATAGAAGCCTGGTTCTCCGAGCTGGGATGGGTGCCCTTCGGCTTCCAGCGCACCGTGTGGCAGGCGATCGCCGATGGGCACTCGGGCCTGCTGCATGCGACCACCGGCGCGGGAAAGACTTACGCGGTGTGGCTCGGCGCCTTGCTGGCCCTGGCCGAAGAAGCACCCACCCAAGCCGGTCCTCGCATCCGCCCGCCGGCCCCTTTGCGCGTGCTCTGGCTCACGCCGATGCGGGCGCTCGCAGCGGACACCCTGCGTTCGCTTCGGCAGTCGCTCGAAGCCCTCGCGCCTTCGATGCAACCCTGGAGCGCCGGGGCGCGCAGCGGCGATACGCCTTCAGCCGAGCGCGCCGCGCAAGACCGACGGCTTCCCAGCGTCCTCGTCACGACACCCGAGAGCCTGTCGTTGATGCTGTCGCGTGCCGATGCCGAGCAAACGCTCGGTTCGCTGCGTCTCGTGGTCGTCGATGAGTGGCACGAGCTGTTGGGCAACAAGCGGGGCGTGCAAGTGCAACTCGCGCTCGCGCGATTGCGGCGCTGGAATGCAGGCTTGCAGGTGTGGGGCATGTCCGCGACGCTGGGGAACCTCGAAGAAGCCATGCGAACACTGCTCGGCGGGCGCCAGGGCGTGCTGGTGCAGGGCGACGTGCCGAAGACCCTGGTCGTCGACTCGTTGTTGCCCGCGCACGCCGATCGATTTCCTTGGGCCGGACACCTCGGCATCACGATGCTGCCGCAAGTGGCCGACGAGATCGCCACAAGCCGAACGACCCTTGTCTTCACCAACACGCGCTCGCAGGCGGAGATCTGGTATCAGGCCCTGCTGGAGACACGCCCCGAGTGGGCCGGCGAGATTGCGCTGCACCATGGCTCCCTCGATCGCGCGGTGCGCGAATGGGTCGAACTCGGACTCAAGGCCGGCTCGCTGCGCGCGGTGGTGTGCACGTCGAGCCTCGACCTCGGAGTGGACTTTCTTCCGGTCGAGCGTGTGCTGCAGATCGGCTCGGCCAAGGGTGTCGCTCGCCTTCTTCAGCGGGCGGGTCGCTCAGGGCACGCGCCCGGCCGCCCTTCGCGCGTCACGCTGGTGCCCACGCACAGCATCGAGATCGTGGAAGGCGCGGCCGCGCGCGCCGCCATCGCGCAAGGGCACATCGAACATCGGCATTCACCCATTCAGCCGCTCGACGTGCTGGTGCAGCACCTGGTGACGGTCGCGCTGGGCGGCGGCTTCGCAGCGGATGCGCTCTATGACGAAGTCCGCGACACGGTGGCCTATGCCGACCTTTCACGCGAGAACTGGCAGTGGTGCCTGGATTTCGTCTCGCAGGGAGGCGCCTCTCTGGCGGCGTATCCGGACTATCGGCGCGCACTGCCGGGCGATGACGGCATCTGGCGCGTCCCCGATGCGCGACTCGCGCGCCGCCATCGCTCGAACATCGGCACCATCGTGAGCGATTCCAGCATGACTGTGCAGTACCTGAGAGGCGCAAAGTTGGGCAGTGTCGAGGAAAGCTTCATCGCGCGCATGAAGCCGGGTGATTGCTTTCTCTTTGGCGGCCGAATGCTGGAACTGGTGCGCGTGCACGACATGACTGCACTGGTACGCCGAGCCAGCGGGCGCCGTCCGGTCGTGCCACGCTGGAACGGCGGACGCATGCCCCTGAGCAGCACACTGGCTGACGCGATGGTCCAGCAGCTGGCGCTGGCAGGCGAGGGACGCTATGAATCGTCCGAGATGCAGCGTGTCCGCCCGCTCCTCGAGCTGCAGCAGAAATGGTCGGCGCTGCCCACGCCGCAAACGCTGCTGGCGGAGACTCTCGTGACGCGCGAAGGCACGCACCTGTTTCTCTACCCCTTCGCGGGCCGTCCGGTACACATGGGCTTGGCGAACCTCATCGCCTGGCGCGCCGCGCAGCATGCACCGGGCACCTTCTCGATCGCAGTCAACGACTATGGCCTGGAACTGCTCAGCGCCGAACCCGTGGACTGGCCCACGCTGCTGCCCGGGCTCCTGCAGCCGGGACATGACGCGCAAGCCCGCGAAGCCATCGCCTTGCATGGCGCCGACGAAGGCGAACGGATCGCGCTGCTGCACGAAGTGCTCGCGAGCCTCAACGCAACGGAACTCGCGCGCCGACGCTTTCGCGAGATCGCTCGCGTTTCCGGACTGATCTACCAGGGCTATCCCGGCGAGCGGCGCAGCAATAGGCAACTGCAGGCCTCGTCGTCGCTCTTCTACGAGGTCTTCCGCAAGTACGACCCGGCCAATCGGCTGCTCGCACAGGCGGAGCAGGAACTGCTGTCCCAGGAACTCGAGATCAACCGCATGCAGGCGAGCCTGCGGCGCATGGCGGCGCAGCGGCTGGTGCTGCGGCCGCTTGCAAGGCCGACGCCGTTCGCCTTCCCGCTGATGGTCGAACTGTTCCGCGAGAAGCTGTCGAACGAAAACGTCGCGGACCGCATCGCGCGCATGGTGGCGCAACTGGAAAAGGCGGCGGGCGATGAAGCGCGTTCGGAGGTGAGCAATGTGCAAGCGGTGTCCGCCAATCTGCAGTTCGGTGTAGATGCCGTCGATGCGATGTCGCCGACCACCAGCGAAGGCGAAGGCGGCAAGCCGCGCCGCTCGCCAGAGCGAAGAAGACGCGCAAACTAGAGAACCTAACCTGACATGGCTTCCAGCACACTGCCCTCATGCCAAGTCATCTGGGCCAATGAGCGACTGCATCTTCTGCCGGAGCGCGCGCTGTGGTGGCCGGCACGGCGCACGCTTTTTGTGGCGGACCTGCATCTGGGCAAGGCCGCCGCTTTCCGCGCGCTCGGCCAGCCCGTGCCTTCAGGCACGACAGGAGGCAACCTCGATCGGCTCGACGCGCTCATTGGCGGCCTCGAAGCGTCGGCCGTTGTTTTCCTTGGCGACTTCCTGCACGCGCGGGAGGCGCGAACCGCGCGTCTGCTGGATGCGCTGGCCGAATGGCGGACGCGGCGCCGCTCAGCGGCGATGACGCTGGTGCGCGGCAACCATGACAGCCGCGCCGGGGACCCGCCCCCTTCGCTCGACATCGAGATCGTCGACGAGCCATGGCTGCTCGGGCCCTTTGCCTGCTGCCATCATCCTCAACAGCATCCGACTCACTTCGTGCTGGCGGGGCATGTGCATCCGGTCTGCCGATTGCAGGGGCGCGGGCGGGACAGCGTGAAGCTGCCCTGCTTCTTGGCCGAAGGCAGGCAAGCCGTGCTCCCGGCGTTCGGCGAATTCACCGGTGGATGGATGATCGAGCCTGCACCGGAGCGCAGTTTTTACGCCGTCGGCGGCGGAGCAGTCTGGGCCGTTCCGGCACAGACCATCCGATGAGGTGGCCACGGGAAGCAACTGCCCGATCAGCCCCCGTCCTTCCCACCCTGTTCCTTCTCACCGCCTTCTTCGTCGTCGCTGCTGTCCGTTTCCTCGTTCTCCATGTCAGCGTCCGGGACCTTGGGAGGCGGCGGCTTCGCAGGCGCCGGGCCGCTGGGGGCAGTTGCGTTCATCGACGACTCCTTGAAATGCGCAGCGGCGAAGCTGCCTGCTGCATCGAGCCACTGTGGGAGCCGCAAAGCGCGGCGCGTGTCAGCCAGCCAGAGGGACGGATGTGCGACCGGGCCTATCTGACGAACTCACGTCCGGACAGCAGCCCGTTGGGGAACGAATCGCACGCAGAGAGCCATGAAAACCAGCAGCAGCAAAGATGCGTAGAGGCGGTTCAGGTGCAAGCCGCCTTCCTTGATCGGTTTGTCCAGGAAATCACCGAGCGTCGCTCCAAGAGGCCGCGTGAGCACGAACGCAGCCCAGAACAGCAGCGTGCGCGAGATCCGCGTCCAAAAATAGAGAGCGGCGACAACCGCCAGACCTCCGCCAAAAATCAGCGCGCCGATCTCGTAGCCGAGCCCGAGGCCGCCCCGGTCGGCGCCGGCCGTCCAATCGCCCAGTGCGGTGCCGAGCGTCTGCGAAAACAGGATCGTGACCCAGTAGAACCATTCGGCTTTCGGCGTGGTGATGCTCTCGACCGAAACCGTGCGCTCGGACCAATACCAGGCGCCCAAACTCACAAGCAGGAGGCAGGCAAGCAGGGCCACGCCGCCCGGGTAGCCGAGACCCATCGAGCGGTCCGCAAAATCCGCAATCGTCGTGCCCAGGGTCGTCGTGCCGACGATGGTCGCCCAGTACAGTGCCGGATGAAAGCGCTTGACCTTGACCTGGGCAGCGACAAGCCCCACGAAGATTGCCGTAAAGACCACGCATCCCACGAGGTAGCCGAGCTTGAGTGACATGGTTACCCAGTCGCCGCCAGTCTCGCCCAGCGTGGTCGCGGCGATCTTGATGATCCAGAAGCCCAGTGTGACTGCCGGGACTTTGCTCAGCCGGAAGTCCACATGTGAGCTTGCCGCAGTCGCATCCTGCATCGCATTCTCCTTGGAAGTGGGTTCGACGATATCGCTCGGACCTGATCCCAATCTGAATGCCTGCGGGATGGCTGCTGCCAGACAGACTCCCTTCAAGGCGTCAGGTGCTGAGCCCCTGAGAGGAATCTCCACCGGCGCGTCGCCCTCAAAGCCCCAGGTACGCCCGACGCAACCCCTCGTCCGCCAGGAGCGTGCTGCCGGGTCCCGACATCACGACCTCGCCATGCTCCAGCACATAGCCGCGCTGCGCCAGGCTGAGCGAACGGTGCACGTCCTGCTCGACCAGCAGGATCGTGATGCCGCGGGCATTGATATGCGGCAACTTCTCGAAGATGTCCTTGACCATGATGGGCGCGAGGCCGATCGAGGGTTCGTCGAGCAGCAGGAGCCTGGGTGACGTCATGAGCGCGCGGCCGATGGCCAGCATCTGCTGCTCGCCGCCGCTGAAGGAGCGCGCCCGCTGGCGCCGCCGCTCGCGCAGGCGCGGGAAGAGCGAGTAGACCCACTCGAGGTTGTCGCGGCTGCGGCGCTCGTCGCGCAGCACATCGCCGCCGACGCGCAGGTTGTCCTCGACCTCCATGTGTCCGAAGAGCCGCCGGCCTTCCATGACTTGCGCCATGCCCAACCGCGCGATCTGGTGCGATGGCTTGCCGCTGATGCGTTCGCCGCAAAAGCGCACCTCGCCGGCGAAGGCCGGCAGCGTGCCCATCACCGTGCGGATCAGCGTGGTCTTGCCGGCCCCATTGGCGCCGACCATGCAGACGATCTCGCCTTCGCTGACGTTCATGTCCACGCCGCGCAGCACCTGAACGTCGCCGTAGCCGGCGTCCAGTCCCTTGACTTCCAGCATCATGCGTGAGCCTCCCCGAGATACGCCTTCACCACTTCAGGGTCGTTCGCCACCGCATTCGGCTCGCCCTCCGAGATCTTGCGGCCGTGATGCACGACCACGATGCGGTCCGACATCTGCATGACCGCCTTCATGTTGTGCTCGATGACCAGCACGCTGACGCCGGTGCGGCGCAGGTCCAGCACCAGCGACACCATCTCCGCCGTTTCCACGCCGGTGAGGCCGGCCATCACTTCGTCGAGCAGCAGGAGCCGAGGCTGCGTGGCGAGTGCCTTCGCGACCTCCAGCCGCTTGCGTCCCGACAGCGTGAGCGTGCGGGCGACCTGCTGCTCGCGTCCACCGAGGCCGACGCGGCGCAGCACCTTCGTTGCCACCTCCGCCGCTTCGTCGCGGCGCGGATAGCGCAGGAAGGCGCCGATCATGGCGTTCTCGAGAACCGTCATCTCGCCGAAAGGCTTGACGATCTGAAAGGTGCGCACCAGCCCAGCGGCGCAGATGTACGCGGCGCTCTGGCCATCGACCCGCCTGTCAGCGAACCAGATCTCGCCGTCCGTGGGCGCGAGGAAGCCGGAGGCCATGGCGAACAGGGTGGTCTTGCCGGCGCCGTTCGGACCGATCAGGCCGACGATCTCGCCTTCATCGACCGAAAAGCTGACGTTGTCGGAGGCCCGCAGGCCGCCGAAGCTCTTGCCGACACCGCGGAATTCGAGCAGCTTCATGGTGCGCCCTCCGCGGCGCCGAGGGCCGCGGCCCGAGTCGCGCGCCTGCGCTCGCACCAGCGCTCGAAGATCGCCATCAGCCCGCGCGGCTCCCAGCGGATCACCAGCATCAGCAGCAGGCCATACAGCATCATGTCGACGCCGACGAGGCCACCCGAGACGGTGCGCGCGAGTTCCTCGCCCGGCAGCAAGAGCAGCGCACCGATGATTGGTCCCCACAGCGTGCCGCGTCCGCCGATGATGCAGACCACCGCGATGACCACGCCGAGGTTGGCGCCGAACACCTTGTCGGGGCTGATGTAGAGCACGAACTGGGCGTAGAAGGTGCCCCCCAGCGCGGTCAGCGCGGCACTCAGCATCGCGGCCAGCATCTTGTAGCGCAAGATGGGCACGCCCAGAGCCAGCGCCGCTTCCTGGTCGTTGCGCACCGCTGCGAGGTAATAGCCGAAGCGGCTGCGCAGGATCTGGCGATTGATGAACCAGGCGGCTACCGTGAAGACCAGGGCGATCACGTAGTAGAACTCCTTGCGTGTGTGCTGGAAATACAGCGGCGCGTCGCGCAGCAGGGTCACTTCCATGCCGCGTGGCCCGCCCAGCAGGCTGTCGGCGTTCTCGACCAGCGTCTTGAGCACCATCGCGGTGGCGATGGTCGCCAGCGCAAAGTAGGCGCCGCGCAGTTGCATGCATGACAGACCCACCACCACGGCGGCGACGACGGCGATGGCGGCGCCGGCCCACATGCCGAGCCAGGGGCTGAGCCCGAGGTGCACGAACAGCCAGGTCGACGTGTAGGCGCCGATGCCGAAGTAGGCCGAGTGGCCGAGCGAAAGCTGACCGGCAATGCCGCCCAGGATGTTCCACGACAGTGCAAGATAGGCGTACAGCAGCGTGAGGACGGCGATCGACAGCAGGTATTGGCTGTCGGCCAGGAGCGGCACGACGACCGCGGCGGCAATGAGCGCCACCCTCGCGCCGGCAGGGAAAGTGCGGGTGCTCATCATTCGTTCTCCACACCGAAGAGCCCGCTCGGGCGGAAGTACATCACGCCGAGGAACAACAGGAAGATCAGCGCTTCGGCGTAAGTCACCGGAATCAACTGGCTGCCCACCGATTCGAGCACGCCGACGATGATGCCGCCCCAGAAGGCGCCAGCCACCGAGCCGATGCCACCAAGCACCACGATGACGAACGCCCGCATGCCGAAGGTGTCGCCGACGAAGGGGTTCGCCGGATAAAGCGGCAGCAGGAGCGCGCCGGCAACGCCGAGCACGCCCAGGCCGATGGCGAAGGACAGCTGGTAGACACGGGCGCTGTCGATGCCCAGCACCCCGGCTGCCTCGCGATCCTGACCCGTGGCGCGGATCGCGCGGCCGGTGCGCGTGTAGCGCAGGAACGCGACCAGCCCGCCCGTGATCAACGCGCCAAACACCAGGCCGGCCACTTGCGGGTAGGTAAAGATCAAGTCGCCGATGACCAAGACCTCGTTGGCCCACGGACTGTCGACCGAGCGGCTGTCGGGGCCCACCAGCGCGAGAAACCCGTAGTCCATGAAGATCCACAGCCCGGTGGTGAAGATCAGCACGCCGATGGGTTCGCGTGCGATCTCCTTGCGGTAGATCGCATCAATGAGCCAGCGCTGGCACGCGTAGCCGACCACGAACAACACCACCGCGGTCAGCGGCGCGGTGACCAGCGGGTGCAGCCCGGCCTGGGTCGCCAGCGCGTACGACACGTACATGGCCATCATCAGGAAGGAGCCGTGCGCGAAATTGATGATCTTCATCACGCCGAACTGCAGGCTCAGGCCCAGCGCGATGAGGCCGTAGATGGCCCCGCTGGCGATACCGCTCAGCAGGGCCTGTAGATAGGTGCTCGACAAGAAGTGCTCCTTGCGGAAGAAATGAAAGCCGGCCGCCTTTGCGGGGCGGCCGGTCGCGGCGCACGCGGCGCGCGCGGCGTTCAGGGCGCGGATGCGTTCGCCGGCCACACCATGCGGTAGGTCTTGGACGCCAGGTTCTCCGGCCAGATGGTGCGGTACTCGCCGGCCGGCGTGATCTGCTGCATCACATAGCGCTTCTTCGGGTTCTGGCCCTTCTCGTCGATGACGATGTCATAGCCGACCAGCTTCGTGAGATCCGTGCCTTCGATCCGCGTCTTCGCGAGCGCATTGCGGATGGCCTCGGGGTCGGCCTTGCCGGCGCGTTCCAGCGCATCCTTGATCACCCAGGTGGCGACGTAGGCGCTCACCGAGAGCTCGTTGGGCTCGACCTTGTTCGCAGCCACGAACTCATCCCAGAACTTCTTCGCGAAAGGCGTCGTGATCGAAGACTCGTAGCCGGCCCAGCCATTGGTGGTGAACACCTGGCTCGCGATGCCCTTGCCCACCAGCGGAATGAAGTTGCTGTCGATCTGCCCGCCCGCGCTGCCGACGTAGGCCATCGCGCCCACCTGCATTTGCGCCAGCAGCTTGTGCAGTTGCACGGCGTCGGCCGAGTAGGCGGTGACCGTCACCACGTCCGGCTTCTTGCCCTTGATCTTGAGCACCAGCGGACGCAGGTCCGGTGAGTTCGGCGGGTAGCCTTCGTCGAGCACGACCTCGATGCCGGCCGCCTTGAACTTGGCGCGGAGCGTGTTGGCCATGTCCTGGCCCCAGTCCGTGTTCTCGTAGACCATGGCGACCGTCTTGGCCGGCTTGCCGGTGGCCTTGCCAGCGAACGAAACGAAGTCGGCCATGCTTTCAGCGTTGGACGAGGCCGGCACCTGCGTCGGACGAAACACGTACTTGAAGCCACGCTCGGTGATGTCGGCCTTGGCCGCGAGGTCGACCACCCACGGCGTGCGGTACTTCTCGGCCACTGCGGTCGCCGGGAAGGTCACGCCGCTCTGGAAGGCGCCCAGCAGCACGGGCGTCTTCTCGCGCGTGATCAGGCGCTCGACCTCGGTGATGGCCACCTTGGCATCGCCGCGCGTGTCGACCTCGATCAATTCGAGCGGCGCACCGCCCATCGACTTGATGCCGCCGCTTTCGTTGATGTGCTTGACGGCCAGGTGCGTGGCACGCGACATGTCCTTGCCGATCGATGCCGCGGCGCTGCCTGACAAAGGAATGAGATAGCCGATCTTCACTGGATCGGCGGCGTGGACGAGGCTGGCGCCGAGCAGGCTGCTGGCGACCAGTGCGCCGGCAAGGCCGGCTTTCAGATGACGACGGCGGTGGTTGTTCATGGTGTCTGTCTCCTTGTAGAAAAAGAAAGTGCCGGATGGCGTCTCGAAAACTCAACGGTCGCTCGGCGCCCCATCCAGGACTTCATAGACCGCTTGAACCAGCCGGTCCGCGCGCGCATTGAGCAGCACGCCCGGGCCCATCCGGTTCATCGTGTAGCCGAAGCCCAGCCGGCGCGATGGCGAGGCGAAGGCCAGCGAGCCGCCCGCACCGACGTGGCCGAACGCGTCGCGGCCGAAGCAGGCGCTGTCCAGTCCCCGTGCCCGGTTGTCCATCTGGCGCATGAAGCCGGCCGCGAAGCGCGTCGGCACCCGCAGGCAGGCATCGTCGTGCGTGGCGGAAGACACCGCCGTGGCCTTGGCCAGCGTGTCTTCCCGGAGCAGCCGGAAGCCGCCCCGCTGACCGCCGCAAGCCAGCGTGCCGTACAAGCGCGCCAGGCTTCGTGCGTGGGTGATTCCACCGGCCGCGCCGATTTCGGCCGCGTGGCCGGCCCGGCTGTTGAAGCCGCTCGGGCGCCAACCGCCGGTGTTCTTCATGTACAGCGCGGTGGGGCTTTGCGGCTCCTGCATCAGCGCGCGTTCGAACGCGTTGCCGGGCACCGAAATCGGCGCGGGCGGCGCAATGGTAGCGACTCGCGACTCCTCGCTCGACGGCAGCCCGATCCAGAAGTCCAGGCCGAGCGGCTGCGCCACGTGCCGATGGAAGAACGTGCCAAGCGAGCAGCCGCCGATGCGCCGCACCAGTTCACCGAGCAGCCAGCCATAGGTCAGCGCGTGATAGCCCACGCGCGTGCCTGGGGCCCAGAATGGCGCCTCCCGTTCGAGCCGTTCGACCATGAATTCCCAATCGAAGGCCGCTCCATCAGGCAGGCGCTCGCGCAGCGCCGGCAGTCCCGCGGAATGGTCGAGCAGCATGCGCGTGGTGATCGATTCCTTGCCGGCGCCGGCGAAAGCCGGCCAGTAGCGCACGACCGGCTGGTCGAGGTCGAGCTCGCCGGCCTCGGCCAGCAGATGAATGCACAGCGCGGTCGCCGGCTTGGTGTTCGAGAACACCACGCTCATCGTGTCGCGCTGCCACGGCGTGCCGCCTTCGGCATCGGCCCAGCCGCCCCAGAGGTCGACAACGCACTCGCCGTCGATCTCGATGGCGAGCGACGCGCCGAGTTCGCCACCGTGGACCAGGTTGTGCTCGAAGGCCGCGCGCACCGCGTCGAACGCAGGTGCGCAATGGCCGGCGCTGGGCGGCAAGGCTTTCAAGTCGGACATGGTGCGGATCAGCGCGTGAGCGGCGCGCGGGCGCCGAAGCCGAGCAGGTAGCGCGCGTCGTTCGACAGCGTGGGCACCACTTCAGGCGGCAGCGTGCTGGTGAAGTCGGCGAACAGGCGCAGCCACGAGACGTTGTAGTTGCAAAGGATCGCGCGGCGCTGGCCATCGGTGTGGTTCGGCCCGGAGCGGTGCCAGGTGTTCGACAGCCAGATCGCCACCGAGCCTGCCGGCGCCGTGAGGGTCACTTCGCCTTCGAGCGGATCGCTGCCCCAGGGCGGCGACTTGCGCAGCTTGTGGCTGCGCGGCATTACACGGGTGGCGCCGTTTTCGGCGGTGAAGTCGTCGAGCATCCAAACGTTCTGCAGCGTCAGCGGAAACTCGGGCAGCGGCTCGGCGATCTGGCCCAGCGGCGCATCGACGTGCCAGGCCCCGCCGCCGGTGCGCGGCCCGATGCTGGTGGATTGGAAGTCATGCAGATTGCAGTCCTGCCCCATGACGTGGCGCACCATCGGCAGCACTACCGGGTGCTCGATGAGAGGGATCAGGTCGGGCGCCTTGTCGAGCAGGTTCCACACCCGTTGCGACTGGTCGTTGTCGAACAGCGTGGGCAGGTGCAGGAAGTTCTTAGACACCCTGTGGATCGGCACGGGCCAGCGCGTGTCGGCGTTGTCGCAGCGGTACTGGTGGATGCGCGCCACCATGCGCTGCGCCTCGGCGTCGCTCACCGTGTAGTGCTTCTTGTAGTAGGCGAGGATCTCCGCGTCGTCGTCGTGCTGTTCGCTGTCGGGAGCCAGCGGATTTGCAAGCTCATGGGCCATCACCTCGGCCACGCGTTCGCGCGCTTGCGCGAGCTGCGCGGCATCGAGCACGTTCTCGATCACGGCGTAGCCTTCTTCGGCGAGTTGGGTTTGCAGGGCCTGCAGATTCAGTTCGGTCTTCATGGTGTCCTTTGAGTCCTGGAAGGAAGGGGGGAGATCGCGACGGGTTCGAGGGTGTTGCGCGCCAGCTTGCCGACGCTGGTGCGCGGCAGCCGCTCGACGATGCCGACGCGGCGCGGTACCTTGTAGGCCGCGAGCTGCACGGCGCAGTGTTCGAGCAGACGCTCCACGTCGGGCCGATGGCCGGGAGCCGGCGTCACCCAGGCATGCACCACCTGGCCCATGCGCTCGTCGGGTGCGCCGAACGCGGCCGCCTCGCCCACCTCGGGCTGCGACAGCAGCACCTGCTCGACTTCGATCGGGTAGACCTTGAAGCCTGCGACGTTGATGGTGTCGTGCTTGCGGCCCTGGATGTAGACGTAGCCCTCGTCGTCCCTCAGTGCGACGTCGCCGGTATAGAGCCAGCCATCGCGCAGCGTGCGGGCCGTCAGCTCGGGCAGGTTGCGATAGCCGGCCATCACCTGTGGCCCGCGGACGCGGATCTCTCCGGCTTGCCCCGACGGCAACGGCGTCGCGCCGTCTTCCACGTCGACCACTTCAAGCTCGCAGGCGGGCACCGGCAGGCCTACCGAACCCGGCCGGCGTTCGCGGTGCATCGGGTTGAAGGCCAGGCAGGGGCCGGCCTCGCTCATGCCATAGCCCTCGTAGATTGCGCAGCCGGTCGCCTGCTCGAAGCGCATCAGCGTCTCGCGCGGCAAAGGTGCGGCGCCCGAGAAGCAAGCCCGCAGGCTGGCCAGCGCCTCGCGCGGCAGGCCGGGCTGCTTGAGGATGTCGTAGAAGATCGTGGGTGCTGCGGACATCAGCGTGACGCGATGGTCCGCGATCGCCTGCAGCGCCGCCTTGGCGTTGAAGCGGCGATGGATCAGCAATTCGCCGCGCGCGTACAGGCACAGGTGCAGCGACATCGACACCGCGGACACATGAAACAGCGGCATGGTGCACAGCACGATCTCGGCGCCCCGCCGGGTCGGCAGCCACGCTTCGCGCTGCGCGATGTTGAAGGCGAGCTGCCGATGCAGGATGTTCACGCCCTTGGGCAGCCCGGTCGTCCCGCCGGTGTACTGCAGGGTGGCCAAGTCCTGGTGCGTGGGAAGCTTGGCCGGCAGCGCGCAGGCCTCTGCCTGCAGTGCGACGAAGCCGCTGCCGTCTCCCGTGCACCACAGGGCCTCGCGGGGCAGCGCCGGCCGCAGTGCCTGCAGGTCGATCGTCACGCTCTGGTCGAACAGCACCATGCAAGGGTCCGCGTCTCCGAGCATGTGGGCGATCTCGCGCACGCTGTAGCCTGGATTCAGCGGCACCACTTGCGCGCGCAACGCATGCACCGCAAACGTGGCGACCGCGAGGTCGAGCGAATTGCGCATGACCAGCGCGACCCGGTCGCCGGGCCGCACCCGCGCGCCGAGCCGTCGCGCGACCGCGCCCACGAGTCCGGCGTACTGCCCATAGTTCAGGCGCACGCCCTCGAAGCTGAGCGCCGGGCGCTCAGGCGCTTCGGCGGCGGCATCGCGCAGCAAGTGCACGACCGATTCCGGCACAGACGGCAAGCCGGCCGTCTCTCCATCGATTCGCGTCATTTGCAGTCCGGGCCGGCCTCGCGCCGCTTCTTGAGGTCGCTGGCTTCCCACACCGTGCGCCGGCCGCTTTCGTTGCCCAGGAGGGTGATCGGGTCCTTGTTGTCGATGTGCCCGTACTGGCCCTTGTAGATGCTGTAGCCGCACAGCTCCTGCAGCCGACGCGGGAGACGCCGCGCCACGTCTGCGGGTATGCCCAGCTGCAGGTTTTCCTGCTGGCGCAGCCAGCCCGCGCAGTAATAGCACGAGAGCGCATAGCGCCGCATCGACGTGGTGTTGGCGCCGCCCTTGTGCCAGAGCGCGCTGTCGAACAGCATGACGCTGCCTGCCTCCATGGTCGCCTGCACCGTCTCGATCTCGGCACCGTAGGGCGGCGAACTGGGCTGCTTGTGGCTGCCGGGCACGATGTGCGTGGCACCGTTGTCCGATGTGAAATTGCTCAGTGCCCAGATGGCGTTGATGGCCAGCGGTGCGCGCGGGCGCGGCAGCGGGATCTGCTGCGTGTCCTCGTGCAGGGGCTGTGCCTCCTGGCCGGGGCCGAGCGTCAGCGAGCACAGCGACGACAGCAGCAACTCGCGGTCGAGCAGCCGCTCGGCCAGCCCGAGCACTTCGGGCTGCAGCGGCACCGTCCAGAACAGTTCGTCGTGCACCAGCAGGTTGTTGATGCGGACGGTCTTGAGCCCTTCGAATGAAGTCTTGGCATAGCCGAAGCCGTGCTCGGCCTCCACCCGGAGCAAGGCCTCGGTGAGGGCGAGCACACGGGATCTCGGAATGATCTCGGGCAGCACGACGAAGCCCTCACGCTCGAATGAGGCGAGCCACTCGTCCATTTGCTCGGATGTCGCCATCGGCGTTGTCTCCATCGTTGTCGAACAGGGTGCCTATCGTTGCCCGGGCCGGCCGCGAGAGCCAGAGCGCAGCGTCCACGGCGAACGTGCAAAGCGTCCACAGCCCATGCGTGACGATGAGCGCAGGTGCTGGCATGATCGGCGCGCTCCTTCAGTTGACCCATGAACGACTCGTCCTATCACCGCAGCACTCAGATCGTCCGGCCTGGCGAGCAATTCGCCTACTGGCGCGATGCCATCTGCGACGCCTACGTACCCCTCGAGCCCGAACGCGCCGAAGCGCCCGGCTTCAAGGGCCGCATCGACGGCCTCATGCTTCCTGAGTTGCGCAGTTCGACCATCACGGCCGAAGCGCATGAAGTCCGGCTCTCGAGCAGCGGCCTCGCGCGCCAGCAAAGCGCGCCCTTCTTCGTGAACCTGATGCGCGCCGGCGAGGTGGTGGTCCGACAAGATGGCCGCGCGCTGCGGGCCGGACCCGGCGACATCTACGTGGTCGACTGCGCGTCCACATGGGAAGTCGACTTCCGCTCGAGCTTCAGCATGTTCTGCATCGAGATCGATGACGCGCTCTTGCGGCCGCGACTCGGCCGTCGTGGGCGCCTTGTGTCGCCCGTGCTGACGGGCGACGGCGGCACGGGGCGCATTCTGGCCAACTACATGCGGCTGGTGCACGAACTGCCCTCGCAGGACCTGCTGCAGGTGCAGTCACTGATGGTGGGGCACTGCAGCGACCTGTTGTCCCGCGCACAAGTGTCGGAAAAACCGGACACC
Organism: Variovorax sp. 01N429; assembly: GCF_056399425.1. Classification (NCBI taxonomy): domain Bacteria; kingdom Pseudomonadati; phylum Pseudomonadota; class Betaproteobacteria; order Burkholderiales; family Comamonadaceae; genus Variovorax; species Variovorax sp. 01N429. The sequence goes on from NZ_JBFTRG010000010.1 coordinate 127,177, forward strand.
CGCGCCGACAGGCTCCGGTGCGAGATGCGCGACCGCATCCTCGCGCTGATGAGAAACCGCCTGTCCGACCGCAGCCTCACGCCGGACGCGGCGTGCGCCGAACTCGGCATTTCGCGCAGCTATCTCTTCAAGATCCTCGGCGAGTTCGGTCACACCTTCAGCGGCTACCTGCGGCAATGCCGCCTCGATGAATGCCATCGAGTGCTCAAGGAACAACCGAAGCGGCCCATCGCGGACATTGCCGCCGACTGGGGCTTCGACGAAGTCTCCACCTTCAATCGGGCCTATCGCGCCCGCTTTGGCCAGACGCCTAGCCAGGCCCGCGGGTGCATTTGATAGTAGGCGTACGTTCCTGTCAGGCCGCAGCCTGGACTGAACGCTTGCGCCGCAGTCCTCGAAGCACCGGAACAACCCAGATCAGCACCGACAAGACTGCCAGCGAAGCAGCGATCGGACGCGAGACGAAGCCCAGGAGATTGCCGTCGGACTTGATCATTGACGTGATGAAGTTCTCTTCGAGCATGCCGCCCAGCACCACGCCCAGAATGGCCGGAGCGATCGGGAAATCGTTCTCCTCGAGCAAGTAGGCAACGATGCCGGCGACCAGCATCACGCCGATGTCGAAGAGCGAATTGTTGATGGCAAACGCGCCGACGATGCAGAAGATCAGGATGAGCGGCATCAGCAGGTTGCGCGGCACCCGAAGGATGCGCTTGGACACCTTGATGCACAGGATCCCGAGCGGGATCATGATGAGGTTGGCCACGATGAAAAGTATGAACACCGCATAGATATTCTGCGGGTTCGTGGTGAAGAGGGTCGGCCCGGGGTTGAGGTTTTTCATGTAGAGCACACCGATCACGATCGCCGTGATGGAGTCTCCCGGAATGCCGAACACCAATGCCGGGATCCACGCACCCGCCAAGGCGCTGTTGTTCGCAGAGCCCGATTCGACGATGCCCTCGACGTGGCCAGTGCCGAACTTCTCCGGCTCCTTGGACAACTTCTTGCTCATCGCATAGGACATCCAGGCCGCGATGTCGGCACCGGCACCAGGCAATGCGCCGACGACCGTGCCCAGCGCACTGCCGCGCAAGATCTGAAGCGGGTATTTCTTTGCCAGCGCCCATTGGCCCGCCAGGACACTGCCGACCTTCTCGACCACCAACTCGGCCGGCGGCAGCGTGTCGACGGCATAGCGGATCACCTCCGAAATCGCGAACATGCCGATCATCATCGGGATCATGCCGATGCCGCCAGTCATCTCGGCGTTGCCGAAAGTGAAGCGCGGAAAGCCAGCCGGGTTGCCCAAGCCCACGCACGCCACGAGCAAGCCGAGCAAGAGCGTCACGACGCCTTTGAGCGGCCGGTCCGACGTGATGAACACGGCGCAGGTCAGGCCCAGCAACACGAGCCAGAAGTACTCGAAGGAACTGAAGTTGAGTGCGAAGTCGGCCAGCGCAGGCGACGCCACGATCAGCACCGCGGTGCCGAAGAGACCGCCGACGGCCGAGAACACCAGACCCGCACCAAGAGCGACTTCGGCCTGGCCCTTGCGGGTCATGGCGAAAGCCTCATCGGTATAAGCCGCCGAGGCAGGCGTTCCGGGGATGCGAAGCAGGCAACCGGGAATGTCGCCGGAGAAGATGGCCATCGCGGTGGACGTCACCATCGCGGCAATGGCAGGAATCGGCGCCATGAAGAAAGTGACCGGCACCAGCAAGGCCACGGCCATGGTCGCGGAGAGCCCCGGCACCGCGCCCACGAAGAGCCCGTACAGCGATGCAGCGATCATGACCAGCACGGTGTACGGGTCGAACACCATGGCAAAAGCCTGCGCGAGAGCTGTCGACATGCGTGTTCGATCCTCGGTGGCGTTGTTGCGGGCGGCCTACCAGGCGTAGGGCGTGAGCAGGCCCCATGGCAGCGGAACGCGAAGCAGTTTGTAGAACGCGGCGTGGATGAGCAGCGTCGCAATGACCGCCACCAGCAACGAGCGCCACGGCGGAACGCGCAATGCCGACATGACAGCCGTCAGCAGCAAGGTGGCCGTGATCAGGAAGCCGAGCTTGTCGACGGCCACCATGTAGAACAGCACGCTGCCGATGACTGCGCAGAACGCCACCACATGCCTGGGCGACTTCACCCAATCCCCGGGCTTGAACCAGCCAGTGTCATGGCGCCTGCGCCAGCCACTGATGGTCAACGCCGCGCCGCACACGCACAGGGCGAAAGCGATCAGCCCCGGGAACAGCGCCGGTCCGACCTGCTGGCCGGGGATGGGTGGATAGCTCTGCACCACCAGAAGTACCGCGATCCCCAGCGCCAGCAGGACGCAGCCGAAAACCGCGTCGTTCAATTTCATGACGTCACCGGGCAGAGGCCAGGGCGCATCATTTCGCGATACCGACGGCCTTCATGGTCGCGCCGAGTTCGGCGTCCGACTTGGCCATGTATTTTCCGAAAGCCTCGGGATCCGCGTAGACGACGCCAAATCCGCGCGAAGCCATGAAGTCCCCATACTCCTTGCTGGCGGCGACTTTCTTCACCGCGGCGCCCAGGCGATCGCGCACCTCCGGCGGGATGCCCTTGGGAGCGACGATGCCGCGCCAGGCGGCCATCGTCCAGTCGCTGCCCGTGACGGACTTCAGCGTCGGGATGTTGGGGTACAGCGCCGACGGCTTGTCGCTCATGATGGCCAGGCTCTTGACCTTGCCCGCGTCGATCAGCGGCCGCGCTTCGGGTAGGGAGACCGGCGCGATGTCGATGCCGCCGGCCACCATGTCCTGAAGGCCGGGCGCCGCGCCATTGCTGGGTACCCATGCAACGGCCGCCGGGTCGATCTTCTGGTCGCGCAGCAGGCCGGCAATCGCGAGATGCCAGATGCCGCCCTGCCCTGTCCCGGATGCCTTGAGCTTGCCCGGATTCGCCTTGATGGCCGCGAGCAGGTCAGTCACGCTCTTGTAGGGTGCGTCGGCACGGACCTCGATCGCCGACGGATCGGCGTTGACCAGCCCGATGGGCGTGTACGACGCACCCGAAAGCTCGGTCAAGCCTTGCCAGTGCATCATGCCGATTTCGACCGTTGCGAGTCCGATCGTGTAGCCGTCCGGCGGTGCCGAGGCAATGGCGGCATGGCCCACCACGCCGCTTCCGCCGGTGCGGTTCACCACGGTCACCGGCTGGTTCAGCTCCTTCTCGAGCAGGCTCGCGACGATGCGAGCCGTGGCATCCGTGCCGCCACCAGCGCCCCAAGGCACGATGAGCGTGATCGGCCGGGTCGGATAGGTCTGGGCCAGCGCGGACGTGCCGGAAGCCAGCACGATCATTCCAGCGGCAAGCGCATGCAGGACAAGGGAACGGCGAGAACGGACGTGCATCGTCATCTTGGGTGTCTCCTTTTTGAGCCTAGGCAACCCATTTCTCGCACTGTTTTCCCCAAAGAGCACTAGGGCGAATTACGCCTTGCGGCCGTGATCAGCCTGTGGTCAGGATCGCGGGCCCCCGGAAATGAGGCAAGGTCAATCCTGGGCAACGCGCACGACCACCTTGCCGAAGTTTCCGCCCTGCAGCAGCCGTATGAGTGCGTCGGGTGCCTGCTCCAGTCCGTCGACGACGTCTTCCTGCAACTTCACGCGGCCGGCGGCGATCCAGCCGCCCATCTCGCGCCGGAATGCGTCGAAGCGCTCGCCGTAGTGGTCGAGGATGATGAAGCCCTGCATGTGGATGCGCCGGGCCAGCAGCTTGGACATCAGGCCCGGCAGGCGATCAGGGCCCGTCGGCTTGTCGGCATCGTTGTAGTGCGAGATGAAGCCGCATACGGGCACGCGCGCGCCGATGTTCAGCAACGGCAAGACGGCGTCGAACACCGCTCCGCCGACGTTCTCGAAGTACACATCGATGCCGTCAGGGCATGCCAGGGTCAGCAGCTCTGCGAAGCGCGGGTCATGCCGATCGACGCAGGCATCGAAGCCAAGCACCTCCACCGCGGCGCGGCACTTGTCCGCGCCGCCCGCGATGCCGACCACGCGCGCGCCTTTCAACCTGGCCAGTTGCCCGACCACAGCCCCAACGGCACCGGTCGCCGCCGCCACGGCCACCGTCTCGCCCGCCTTGGGCTTGCCGATATCGAGCAGGCCCACATAGGCCGTGAAGCCCGTCATGCCGAGTCCGCCCAGCGCGAGCGAAGGCTGCGCCATGTCGCCTAGGGTCAGCAGGTCGCTGCCATCGGACAGCGCATAGTCTTGCCAGCCGGCATTCGCCAGCACCAGTTCACCCACCGGCATCTTTGCGTTGCGCGACGCCACCACGCGGCTGACTGTGCCGCCGACCATGGTGGCGCCGAGCGCGACGGGCGGCGCGTAGCCGGGCCCAACGGCCTCCATCAGGTTGCGCATGTAGGGGTCGACGGAAAGGTAGAGCGTCCGCAGCAGCACTTGGCCCTCGGCTGGTTTCGGTACAGCCTCTCTTTGAATGCGAAAGTCTTGCGGTGTCGGCAGGCCGCTTGGATGAGCAGCCAGCGTGATGCGACGGTTGATTGAATTCATGGATGACATGCCGAGTGCGACATCAAGCGATCGCCGGCCGAGGTCCAAAACGCAGCGTCAGCAGCAGACCCAAAGCGACAGCCACGACTGCAAAGATCGGCCCACCGAGCGCTCCGACATGGTCGACCAGCATGCCGCCGCCGATCGCGCCGATCGCAATGGCGATCTGGAACGCTGCCACCAGCAAGCCGCCCGCACCCTCGGCCTGGTCCGGCGCGACACGCACGATCCAGGTCTGGAATCCCACGGGGAACGCGCCAAACGCGAAGCCCCACAGCGCAATGGCGCCTGCCGTGACGACAAACGAATCGCCGGCCACCCACAAGCTCGCGGCCATCGCCACGATCAGCGCCGCACCCGACACAATCGCCCGGCGTTCGCTGCGTTCGGCGATGAAGCCGCCCGCAAAGTTGCCGAAGAAGCCGCCGATGCCATAGGCCAGCAGAACGCCGGAGATCGCGCTGACCGACAGATGCGTGACGTTCTCCATCAAGGGGCGGATGTAGGTGAAGCCCGCGAAGTGGCCGGAGATCACCAGCAGCACGGCCAGCAGCGCAACGCGCACGCCGGAGCGCTGCAGCAACTGGCCCAGCACGCGCAGGTTCGGGTTGTCGCGTGGAGGCAGCGACGGCACCGTGAGGACCTGCACGAGGAGCGTCAGCACACTGACCACGCCTGCAGCCATGAACGCGCTGCGCCAGCCCCACATCGCGCCCATCCACGCACCGATTGGCGCGGCGCTGACAGTGGCCACGGAGACGCCAGTGAGCACCAGCGACATCGCACGCGCAAAGAGGTTCTCGGGAACCAGCCGCATCGCAAGCGCCGCGGCCATCGACCAAAAACCGCCGAGCGCCACGCCGAGCAGCACGCGCGCGACCAGCAGCGCAGGCAGACTGTGCGCCGTGACCGCCAGGACGTTGGAGATCACCAGCAGCACCATCAACGCCAGCAGCACCGACTTGCGATCGAAGCGGCGGGTGAGCAACGGGATGGCAGGTGCGGCCACGGCACCGACCAGCGCGGTGGCGGTGACCGCCTGGCCCGCGGCACCGTTGCTTACCCCAAGGTCATTCGCGATGGCCGTCAGCAGGCTCGCGGGCAAGAACTCTGCGGTGACGAGCCCGAACACGCCGAGCGCGAGCGAAGCCACTGCGGGCCAACGAGCCGACGCTTCGGTGTTGGGAGAGGTGGCAAGAAGCCCTGGCGCTTGCGCGCCGGCTGCGATGCATTCTGAGCAAGATGAAGAGGGCACAAGGTCATTCGGTTGTTGGAAGCAGACCAGAAAGTGTAGGAATACCATCCCGGCGATCCCATACCTGAATATCCGAAATGCTTGACGATTTCTCCAACTCATCGCGTGATGCGCCGATGGACCGATCCGACTCCACCGGAAGCCTCGACATGCTCACGCGCATCCTGCTGGACCTGCGCCTGGACGGTGTGGAATACGGACGCTGCCTGATGCACGCGCCCTGGGCCATCGCATTCCCGGCGCAGCGCGATGCGCGGTTTCACTTCGTCGCGCACGGCGCCTGCTGGCTGCACACCGCGTCGACTGGCTGGCTGCAGCTCAACCCGGGCGACGCGGTGCTGCTGCCCAGAGGCAGCGCCCATGTGCTGGCCAGCGACCCGCAGGTGCCCGCGTTGGACATCGATTCGCTGGGGCGCGTGCCCGTTTCCGACAACATCTACCTGGTGCGCGGAGCCGACGAACGCAACGACGCAGCGCCCGCCGACGTGATGTTCTGCGGCGCCATGCGCTTCAACCTGGACCCGCTGCACCCACTGCTGGCGATGATGCCGGACGTCATGCGCGCGGGCGACCTTGCCAAGAAGGATCCCACGGTGCCCGTGCTGCTGAACGCCATGGAGCGCGAGATCGCGCTGGACCGCATTGGCGCCTGCGGCATCCTCGCGCGCATGGCGGACGTGCTGGCCGCCACCATCATCCGCGCATGGGTCGAGTGCGAATGCAGCGACTCCACGGGGTGGATCGCCGCCGTGCAGTGCCCCAAGGTCGGCCAGGTGCTGGCCGCCATCCATGCCGATCCCGCACGCGACTGGAGCGTGCCGGTGCTCGCCAAGCTGATGGGCGCGTCACGCTCGAGCTTTGCCGAAGCGTTCAGCGCCACGGTAGGCGAGAGTCCGGCAAAGTACGTCGCCAAGCTGAAGATGGCGCAAGCCCGCCGCTGGATTGCCAACGACGGGGTGCGCGTGGCCGTGGCGGCCGATCGGCTGGGCTATGACTCGGAGGCATCGTTCAGCCGCGCGTTCAAGCGCATCGTCGGGCACTCCCCGAGCGCGGCACGCGGGCTCTAGCCGCCTTCAGCTTTTCGCTCTTACCCTTCTTCATCGAAAGACCTGCCGATGCCTACGCCAGACACCATTGAACGCTTCGTCGCACTCGTCGAGGCCAACACCCACGCGGAGGCCGTCGAGGCCTTCTATGCTCCCGACGTCGTGATGTACGAAAACCAGTCCGCGCCGCGTGTCGGCCGCGATCAGGCAATCGCCAACGAACGCGCGATTCTCAAGAAAGCGAAGGCCATTCACTCCCACTGCGTCAGACCCGTGATGGTGAGCGGCGACCACGTGGCCATTCGCTGGATCTTCGAGTTCGACTGGCTCGATGGCACGCGCACCCACATGGAGGAAGTCGCATGGCAGCGCTGGCAGGACGAACGCATCGTCGAGGAAACCTTCTTCTACGACCCCGCGCAGAGAATCCCCAAGTAGAGCGTCTCGTGCTGATGAAACCCACCCTGCCCCAACTCATGAGCCTCAACGGCGGCTTCGTGGACACGGCCGGCTTCCTCGCGCTGCATGGCCTGTTCACGGCCCATGTGACGGGCAACTTCGTGACCATCGGCGCGGCATTTGTGCATGGAAGCTCGGGCGCCCTCACCAAGCTGCTGGCCTTGCCCGTGTTCTGCGCTGTGGTGGTGCTCGCGCGCTGGCTGAGCTATGGCCTCCCGGGGCTGGGGCTCCCCGTGCTGCGCACGATGCTGGTGCTCAAAACGGCCCTGCTGCTGGTGGGCGGTGTGCTCGCGATTCGCTTCGGCCCTTTCCCGGATGGCGACAGCGCGATGGCGATGCTCGCTGGCCTTGTGCTGGTATCAGCCATGGCGATCCAGAACGCCGTGCACCGCATCCACTTCGGCAGCGCGCCCCCCACGACGCTGATGACCGGCACGACGACACAGGTGATGATCGATCTGGCCGACCTGCTGCGCGGCGGGAAGCCACCGGAAGAAGCCGCCGCCGCGCAAGCTCGCATGCGGCGCATGGCCGCGGCGGTGGCCTGGTTCGCCGCGGGCTGCGCGGCAGCCGCGCTCATCTTCATGCGGTGGAACGTGTGGTGCTTTGCGGTGCCGCCTGTGCTCGCCGCATGTTCGGTGCTGCTGCAACGCGGCACGCACGAGGGCGAGGCGGCAGCGGCGCCGCCGATTTCGGTGCCTCACCTGTAGAGCCGGCGCGCCCTTACGGGCGCAAGCAGCGTCAGCCCTGGATGAACGCCAGCAGGTCGGCATTGACCTGATCGGCGTGGGTATTGCAGGTGGCGTGCGGCGCACCAGCGTAGACCTTGAGCTGGGCGCCCTTGATCATTTCCGCTGCGAGCTTTCCCGTCGCCTCGACCGGCACCACCTGATCATCGTCGCCGTGAATCACGAGCGTGGGCACGTCGATCTTTGCCATGTCGGGGCGGAAGTCGGTCTCAGAGAACGCCGTCACGCAGTCGATGGTGGCCTTGATCGAAGCCTGCAGCGCGATTTGCAGCGTTTGCTTGAACACGCCCTGCGACACCTTCGCGCCAGGGCGGTTGGTGCCGTAGAACAGCGTGCTGAAGTCGTCCAGGAACTGCGGACGATCGGCGGCCAGCCCGGCGCGGATGCCGGCGAACAGCGAGGCATCGGGGCCCACGGGATGGTCGGCAGTCTTCATGAACAGCGGCGTCACGGCGCTGATGAGCGCAAGCTTGGCGATGCGTGCCGAGCCCTTGCGTGCGATGTAGCGAGCGACATCGCCGCCGCCCATCGAAAAGCCCGCGAGGACCACATCCTTCAGGTCGAGCTTCTCGATCAGCTCGGCAATATCGTCGGCGAAGGTGTCGTAGTCATAGCCGGTCCAGGGCTGACTCGAGCGGCCAAAGCCGCGGCGGTCGAAGGCAATGGTGCGGTAGCCGCGCTCCGCGAAGAACAGCATCTGGGCATCCCACATGTCGGCGCTCAGGGGCCAGCCGTGGCTGAAGACGATGGGCTGGCCCGAGCCCCAGTCCTTGTAGTAGAGCTCGGTGCCGTCGCGCAAGGTGAGAGTGGTCATGGATTTTTCTGTGAAGTGAAGGGGAACGAAGGATCAGAGCGAAAGAAAATGATGCGCCACCGGCTTCTCGGGCCCGATGTGGAAACGCACAGCCTCGCTCTGCAGATCGGCATCGGCGTGCGAGACGCGGTGATGCTGCCGCAGGTGCTCGGCCCATGATTCCACCAGGAACCACTCCATCACGCGCTCGGCGTCGCCTGTGTGCTCGGTCACCCCCCAGGCATAGGCACCGTCGCGGCGGCGCTCCAGGGACAGGCGCTTCATCGCGTCGAGGAATGCGGGGCGGTCTTCCTTGCGGATGCGGTACTCGATCTGCACCATCACCGGGCCACGGTCGTTCGCGACGGGCTCGGTCACCAGCGGCTCGGGCCAGTGGTTGGATGCCTGCAGGTCCGACTCGCCCGCAGGCAGCCTCGCACGATGGAACAGCAGCGCCACGACCAGGAGGCCGGCAGCGCCCGCCACGAGTGTGTACGGCACCCCGATCGCCTGCGCCACAAGGCCCCAGCCGAGGCTGCCAGCCGCCATCGCGCCATTGAACACGGTGAGGTACACCGCCAGTCCGCGACCGCGCACCCAGTTCGGCAGGATCGCCTGCGCCACGCCGTTGAGCGTGGTCAGCGCAATGATCCAGCCCAGGCCCAGCAGCAACAGCAGCAGCAAGGCCAGCCACTTCGGCGGCGCGAACACCAGCGCAGCCATAACGCTGGCAGTGATGACCGACGCCAGCAGCACCAGGCCATCGGCGTCGAGCAGCGCGCGCAGGCGCGGCATGACGAGCGCGCCTGCGATGGCGCCTGCGCCCACCGCCCCCAGAAGCACGCCGTAGAAGCCGGCCGTTCCGCCCAGCATCTGACGCGCCACGAGCGGCAGCAGCGCCCAAACCGAACTCGCGAACAGGAAGAACACCGCCGCACGCAGCATCACGCGGTGCAGTTCCTTGCTGGCGCGCGTGTAGCGCAAGCCGGCCCGGAAGGCGCCCAGGAAGTTCTCCGACAGCCCGCTGTCCACCGCGGCCGGGCGCTTCCACCAGATCAGCGCGGCAATGACGAAGACATAGCTCAGCACATCGGCGCCGTAGGTCAGGGCTGCGCCGAAGCTCGCAAGGATCAGCCCGCCCGCGGCAGGCCCGATCGATCGCGCGATATTGATGCCCAGTGAATTCAATGCCACCGCGCTCTTCAGGTCGGACCTGGGCACCAGTTCGGGCACGATCGACTGCCACGTCGGCCCCATCAGCGCCGCACCGATGCCGCCCACGAAGGTCAGCGCGATCAGGTACTGGACAGTGAGCGAGCCCGTGTGCGAGAGCACCAGCAGCGTGCCGCTGACGCTCGCGAGCACCAGCTGCACGAAGATCAGGAAGCGGCGGCGGTCGAGGATGTCCGAGAGCACGCCCGCCGGAATGGCGAGCAAGAAGATCGGCAGCGTGGCCGCCGTCTGGATCAACGCCACCGCGGTGGGGCTGGCCGAAAGATCGGTCACGAGCCAGGAACTGGCCACGTCGCGCATGAAGCTGCCGATGTTGCCGAGCACGGTGGCGGTCCACAGCACGGCGAACACCGGCTGGCGCAGCGGCGCAAAGCCGCTCGCAGCCTTCGCGGAACCTGCGGGTTCTGCAGAGACTGCAGGAGTCGGGGAGTCGGTGATCTCAGCCATTCGCGCGCGCCTTCAAGTCATGCCACGCCACCAGCAGGAAGCCGCCGACCAGCCCGAGGTGCTCGAAGAACGAGTTCGCGGCCATGAAGCGTTCGGGTTGCGGCATTTCCCAGAAGCGCAGCGCCACGAACGTGGCGAACAGCGTGAACGCGCCCAGCGCCAGGGCGCCCAGCCAGCGGTAGAAGCCCGTCAGGATGAGGGCCGAGGCACCCAGTTCCAGCACGATGACGGCCATGGCCATCGGCGCCGCGGGAGACACGCCGAAGTGGTTCATCTCGGCAACGGCGGACGCGAAGTCGGTGGCCTTGTTGAAGCCGCCCTGCAGGTAGGCAGCGCACAGCAGCAGCAACGCGATCCAGCGCAGCGCGGGTGAAAAGGTCCAGCGCATCTCAGACCGCCCAGCAGGCGCAACCGAGCGCGCCCCAGAAGCTCTTCAGGTCGGCAATCGGCAGCTTGCTGCTCCATGCGGTGGCGTGCCGGTGCCCGTGCACGTTGCAGTTGTTGGCGCAGCCGCAGTCCGCTGCAGCCTTGCGCAGCACCTTCTGCATCGGTGCGCCCTCCTTCGTGTCGGCCCAACCTGCATAGCCGCCGAAGGTGCGTGCGGGCGACCAGTCGGGCATGGCTGCGGGCGGTGTGCCTTCGTCGAGTGAGGCGAACGGGCCGGCGCCGTAGACGATCTTGCCGCCCACCATGGTCAGCAGCGCCGTGGTGTCTGCAATGTCCGATTCAGCGCACGCGAAGTAGTCCCGGTCGGGCACGATCAGGTCAGCCAGTTGGCCGGCTTCGATGCGGCCCTTCTTGCCGACCTCGTTGGAGAACCAGGTCACCTTTTCCGTCCACATGCGCAGCGCGGTCTCGCGGTCCACGCAATTGCGCTGCGGGTAGAGCTGCATGCCGCCCACGGTGCGGCCCGTGACCAGCCACGACAGCGACACCCACGGGTTGTACGAGGCCACGCGCGTCGCGTCGGTGCCAGCCGAAACGTTCACGCCCTTCTCCAGCATGCGCTTGACCGGCGGCGTGGCCTCGGCCGCGCCAGCGCCGTAGCGCTCGACGAAGTACTCGCCCTGGTAGGCCATGCGATGCTGAACGGCGATGCCGCCGCCGAGTGCCGCAATGCGATCGATCGACTTCTCGGAGATGGTCTCGCAATGGTCGAAGAACCAGTTCAGGCCCGCCAGGGGCGTGTCCTGGTTGACCTTCTCAAATACATCGAGTGCGCGGTCGATGGTCTCGTCATAGGTGGCGTGCAGGCGCCATGGCCAGCGGTTCTGCGCGAGCACGCGCACGACCTCCTCGAGCTCGCCTTCCATCTCGGGCGCCATGTCGGGACGCGGCTGGCGGAAGTCCTCGAAATCCGCCGCGGAGAACACGAGCATCTCGCCCGCGCCGTTGTGCCGAAAGTAGTCGTCGCCCTGCTTGTACCTGGAGGTGGCCGTCCAGTTCAGGAAGTCCTGCTTTTCCTGTTTGGGCTTCTGCGTGAACAGGTTGTAGGCCAGACGGATGGTGAGTTGGCCGGCATCGGCCAGCTGCTGGATCACCTGGTAGTCCTCGGGGTAGTTCTGGAAGCCGCCGCCCGCATCGATGGCGCCGGTCACGCCCAGCCGGTTGAGCTCGCGCATAAAGTGGCGGGTCGAGTTGACCTGATAGTCCAGCGGCAGCTTCGGTCCCTTGGCCAGCGTGGCGTAGAGGATGGACGCATTGGGCTTTGCGAGTAGCAGGCCCGTGGGGTTGCCTGTGCTGTCGCGGACGATCTCGCCGCCGGGCGGCGCCGGCGTGTCCTTGGTGTAGCCCACGGCGCGCAACGCTGCACCGTTGAGCAGCGCGCGGTCGTACAGATGCAGGATGAACACGGGCGTGTCGGGCGCCACCGCGTTGAGCTCGCCAATGGTCGGCAGGCGCTTCTCGGCGAACTGGTGTTCGGTGAAGCCGCCCACCACGCGCACCCATTGCGGCGCCGGCGTGATCGCAACCTGGCGCCGGAGCATGCCCATGGCGTCCGCCAGGCTGCGCACCCCGTCCCAGCGCAACTCGAAGTTGTAGTTGAGTCCGCCGCGGATGATGTGCAGGTGGTTGTCGATGAGGCCCGGCAACACGGTCTTGCCTTGCAGATCGATCACGCGGGTTCCGCTGGCAGCCAGCGGCAGCACGTCTTCACGGCGGCCGACGCGCAGGAAGCGCCCGTTCTTGATGGCCACGGCGCTGGCCATGGGGTTGGCCCGGTCCAGCGTGGTGAAGCGTCCGTTGTGAAGAATCAGATCGGGTGTGTCATCTCCCGCCATGTCGGATTTCCTTGAAGCATCGGGTAGGGCCATCGCCGTTCCAGCAATGGCAGCGCCGAGTGTGCCCAGGCACAGCCGGCGGCGTTGTTCGTCGAAAGAATCGCTCATCACGTCTTGCGTGCCGTGGCGGCCGGGGCCGCCTTCTCGGATTGCGGCAGCTCACCGAACACATGCGGCTTGACCTGGTGGTGCAGCCACGAGGTGGTCACCGCGTCGGGCTTGAGCACGCTTTTGATGAGCGGCGGGATCTGCTCGCCGAGCAGGATCCCCAGAAGTCCGACAAGCGCAATGACCGGCGGGGCCGGCGAGCGCACCTGGAACAGCGCATAGATCACGCCGACCAGCAGGCCGAGCGCAAGCGACAGAACGTAGGGCTTCATCTTGATCACCAACGCGCTCAGCCTTCGTGCGCGCCGAACATGGTCTTGGCGTAGGTCACGCCCAGGCCGTAGGCGCCGCCGAACTTCCTCGCGATGCCGGTGGTCAGCTCGTAAGTGTCGGTGCGGGCCCAGTCGCGCTGCAGTTCGAGCAGGTACTGCAGCGAGGTCATGGGCCGCGCCCCAGCCTGCACCATGCGGTCGATCGCGCGGTTGTGCGCCTCGGCGGACACGTCGCCGCACGCGTCGGCGATCACGAACACCTCGAAGCCCTGGTCGATGGCCGACAGCGCAGGCCCGACGATGCACACGCCGGTCCACAGGCCCGACAGCACGATGCGCGGCTTGCCGATTTCGTTGACGCGTGCGATGACGGCCGCGTCTTCCCAGGTGTTCATCGATGTGCGGTCGAGCATCTTCTGACCCGGGAAGGCATCGGTGATTTCGCTGAACATCGGGCCCGAGAAACTCTTCTCGGCCACGGTGGTGAGGATGGTCGGCACGCCGAAGCCGGCAGCGGCATTCGCGACCAGCGCCGCGTTGTTGCGCAGGTTGACCGCGTCGATCGAATGCGTGGCAAAGGCCATCTGCGACTGGAAGTCGATCATGACCAGCATGTGGTCCCTGGGGGTGAGGAGCTTGGCGCCGGCGGTCGGGGTGGCTTGGATGGACATGCAGTGACTCGTGTTGGGTTGGGTGAGAAAGGAAGGGATGGGGCTTGCTGGTGGGGCATGCATCCTCGTTTCGGAGAGGGGTGCCTGTCTTGTCGATTAATCAGATGTTTTGGACGTTTGCCGACCCTCGAAGGGCAGACAGTTTCATGTGCCGGTGCGCCCAAGTGCGGAGGCCACCGCGGCGGATTTCCGGCATGATTCGCTCCTTTGCGATGTTCGAGTTCGATTGAATTCACTCTTGCCGCCCGAAGGACTTCCGAGCGACGGAATGAATCTTCGGGCCGGAGGCGTGGCCCTTCGGCGAAACTTTTAGGCCTCTATGAGCGAATTTTTCGAACATCGCCCGACAAACCTGTTCATCGCCAAGGAACCCCCGCGTGCTCAAGCTCAGCCTGGAAGCCATCGAGGTGGTCGACGCCATCGACCGCCACGGCTCGTTCGCGGCCGCCGCCGTGCGCCTGAACAAGGTGCCCTCCACGATTTCCTATGCGGTCGGCAAGCTCGAAGATCAACTCGGTATGCAACTGTTCGAGCGCAACGGCCCACGCGTGACGCTGACCGCCGCCGGCAGCGAAATGCTCAAGGAGGGGCGCTGGCTGCTGGGAGCTGCGAGCGAGCTCGAGTCGCGCATGCGGCAGATCGCCACCGGGTTCGAATCGGAGCTGCGGCTGGTGCACGACTCGCTGATCCCGACAGTGGCGCTCATCGATGATGTGCGCGCCTTCGAGGCCCTGCGCTGCGGCACGCGGCTGCGCATCGGCTGCGAGGCGCTCACCGGCAGTTGGGAGGCACTGCGCGAGGGCCGTGCCGACGTGGTCATCGCCGCGGGCGAAGGGCCTGCGGGCGGCGGCTACGAGGCAGTGATGGTGGGCAGCCTCGACTTCGCCTTCTGTGTCGCGCCCACCCATGCCCTGACGCGCGTCAAGCGGCCACTGGGGCGCGGCGACCTTCTGGAGCACAACGCCATCGTGGTTAGCGACAGCGCGCGAACGCTGTCCGAACGCACGGTCGGACTGCTCGCGGGACAGCCACGGATCGCCGTGCCCTCGATGGCCGCCAAGGTGGCCTGCCAGGTCGCCGGGCTCGGACATGGTTTTCTGCCGCGCGCCTGCATCGGCGGCGAACTGGCACGAGGCACGCTGGTCGAGCTGCAGACCGAGGAACCGCGCCCGCCGGAAGCGTTCTGGCTCGGCTGGAAGAACGGCGTGATGGGGGAGGCCCTCAAATGGTGGGTGAAGCAGCTCAACCGGCAGTTGGTGCCCGCCTTGTTGCCGAAATCAGTGTGATGCCAAGGTGCCTGCGGGACTGCGGGACGCGCTCTAGCCGTGGATCTTCTCGCCTCGTGCCAGCATCGCCACGAGCTTTTCGATCCGACGGGAACGTGTCTCGGGCTTCTTGGCAGTCTCGATCCGCCACAGCACTGCATAGCGGTTCGCGCTGTCCAATTGGGTGAAGAAACCCAGTGCTTCGGGCTGGGCGTCGAGTGCAGTCTGCAGATCAGGCGGCACCACCGCCGTTCGCGCGCCGGCGTAGGCTGCGTCCCATCGCCCGTCGGCTCTCGCTCGATCGATCTCGGCCATTCCAGTGGGCTGCATTCGACCCGATTCGATCAACGCCTCCGCTTTCGCGCGGTTGACTTTCGACCACAAACTCCGCGCACGTCGCGGTGAGAAGCGCTGCAGCCAGTGCTGTGCGTCAACAGACTTCTTCTGCCCGTCGATCCAGCCGAAGCAAAGCGCCACTTCCAGTGCCTCCGGGTAAGTGACGGTCGCCTTCTCGGCACCCGCTTTCGCAATGAGCAGCCAAATGCCGTCGGATGTCGAACAGTTCTTCCGCAGCCAAGACTCGAAGGCGCGTTGAGTTGCAAATCGACATGGATCGGGCTGCACTGGAGGTTTCATCGGTTATCTCGGGAAGTGTACGTGTCGCACTGACGGAGGAGAGTTTGGGAAGAGGTGTCATTCTTAACTCCTAGGCTGGAACCGCACTCGAATCCCGGTTTCGG
The DNA here is from genome assembly GCF_056399425.1 of Variovorax sp. 01N429. Lineage (NCBI taxonomy): Bacteria > Pseudomonadati > Pseudomonadota > Betaproteobacteria > Burkholderiales > Comamonadaceae > Variovorax > Variovorax sp. 01N429. The sequence continues at coordinate 143,044 of NZ_JBFTRG010000010.1, forward strand.
AAAGCCGCATTCAAATAGCGAATACCTCATTCGTTCTTCGCATATGACTTCCAATAATGGGTCCAGTAGTCTGCGGATCCGTGACATACCTCGATGGTGGCGGTCGAAAAGCTCTCCGTCCAGAAGTGCTTCCACCTCGCGAGCGCGCGCGTCGCCGCAGACTCTTGAACTCATCGACCGCGACCAGCAGCTGAAGATGCCGCAGGCGGATCTTCGACGTCAGTCTTGCGAAAAGCACTGGAGACGAAATGGCTTGGCGGCTCATCGAAGACGGCCTTCGGCGATTGAAATTGAACCAAGCTCGTACGATGCCAAAGCCGCGCGATGGTGGACGCCAAGACGTCCACCTGCCGTGTAGAGCAAACGAGGGTTCGCTCTTGTCGGATTCAGTCCGCGTATTCGCCAGCGTCCTTGATCACCTTCGCCCAGCGGTTCTTCTCCGCTTCCAAGAACTTCCTGTGATTTGCCGGCTCGAGCCGGTCGTCGGTCACAACGGTCAGGCCAAGCGCCTCCTCGCGCTTGATCAACTCAGGGTCTTTCAACGCGGCGCGGAGCGCAGTGTTCAGCTTGGCGACCACGGCCGGCGGCGTTCCCTTGGGTGCGTAGAGCCCATGCCAGACTTGCACATCGAAGTCCTTGAGGCCCGATTCCGAAAGCGTCGCGGTGTCCTTGAGAGCCGGCAGCGGCAAGCGCTGCAGGCTCGTCACGCCATAGGTCTTGACCTTCTTGCCTTCGATCTGCGGCACCGCGTTGACGGCTTGCTCGCACATGAGGTCGACCTGGCCGCCGATCAGGTCGGTCATGGCGGGAGCCGTTCCCTTGTAGGGGACCGTCGTCATGGTGGTCTTCAGCGCGTTCTGGAACATCAGGCCGCAAAGGTGCGATGCGGATCCCAGTCCCGCATTGGCGATGTTCACCTTGTTCCCGTTCGCTGCAATCCATTGACGAAGCTCGGCAAAGTTGTTGGCCGGGAGCGAGGGCTTGCCAATCACCACCGAGGGCGCTTCGTTGACGAGGCCCAGCGTCTCGAAATCGTCGGGCACCTTGTAGCTCAGCTTCCGGTACAGGGCAGGCGCAGTCGCCATGCCGATGTGGTTGACCAGCAGGGTGTAGCCATCCGGAGTGGCTCTGGCTACCTTGGCCGAACCGATCGTGCCGCCCGCGCCGATGACGTTGTCGACGACGATGGTCTGGCCCAGCGGCTTGCGGAGCGCCTCGGCAAGGTCGCGAGCGATCTTGTCGGTCGGGCCGCCCGCGGCGAACGGCACAACCAGCGTGATCGGCTTGTCCGGAAATTCAGCGAGGGCCACGGAAGCGGCGCTGGCCAATGCCACGCCGGCAATGAAGCGCATTGAGCGCATTGAACGCGTTGAATTGATCATGTCTTGTCTCCTGTATTTTTTGTTGAACTTCAGGCCGACAGGGCCTGCATCTCGCGATACAGATCGGCCTTGCCTTCAAAGCCGATGCCGGGGAGGTCGGGCAGCGTGACGAAGCTGTTTTCCACCTTCACGCCGTCCGGGAAGCCACCGAAGGGCTGGAAAAGATCGGGGTACGACTCGTTGCCCCCCAGGCCAAGGCCCGCGGCAATGTTGAGCGACATCTGGTGGCCGCCGTGCGGGATGCAGCGGCTTGCCGACCAGCCGTGCTCCTTGAGCATGTTGAGCGTGCGCAGGTACTCCACCAGTCCATAGCTGAGGGCGCAATCGAACTGCAGCCAGTCGCGATCCGGGCGCATGCCGCCGTAGCGGATCAGATTGCGCGCATCCTGCATGGAGAACAGGTCCTCGCCGGTGGCCATCGGGTTCTTGTAGAAATTGCGCAGGGCGGCTTGCAGCTCGAAATCGAGCGGATCGCCCGGCTCCTCATACCAGAAGAGGTCGTATTGCGACAGGGCCTTGGCGTAGGCGATCGCCGTCTCCAGGTCGAAGCGGCCGTTGGCGTCGACGCAGAGCTTCTGCCCGTCTTGCAGCACTTCCATGATGGAGTCGATGCGACGCAGGTCCTCGTCGAGGGAGGCGCCACCGATCTTCTTCTTCACGACCGTGTAGCCGCGGTCGACGTAGCTGCGCATCTCGTCCTGCAGCTTCTTGTGGTCCTGCCCCGGATAGTAGTAGCCGCCCGCGGCATAGACGAAGATCTTGCGGTTGGGCTTGCCGTTGCCGTATCGGTCCGCAAGGAGCTGGAAAAGCGGTTTCCCTTCAATCTTCGCGACAGCGTCCCAGACGGCCATGTCGATCGTGCCGATGGCGACCGATCGCTCCCCATGGCCGCCGGGCTTCTCGTTGGTGAACATGGTGTTCCAGATCTTGTGCGGGTCGAGGTTGTCGCCCGTCGCATCGATCAACGAAGAAGGATCCGCTTCCATGATCCGAGGGATGAAGCGCTCGCGCATCAGCTTGCCTTGGCCGTAGCGGCCGTTTGAATTGAAGCCATAGCCGACCACTGGCTTGCCATTGCGGATCACGTCGGTGACGACTGCGACGAGGCTCAGCGTCATCTTGCTAAAGTCGATGTACGCGTTTCGAATCGGCGAACTGATCGGCATCGTCTTCTCTCGGATCTCGACAATCTTCACTCTGACTCCTGATGTGTATGCAAAAGCGTGATATTGACGGCCTGCCGCCCGTTTGAACAATGCTCTTTTTCTTGCCTCTGATGCTCTGAAAGCACTGCCGATGAATTTCGTATGGTTTGAAGATTTCAAGGTGCTGGCAACCTCGGGCAACTTCTCCCGCGCCGCGGATGAGCGTAATGTCACGCAGCCGGCATTCAGCAGGCGAATCAGGGCCCTGGAGACCTGGCTCGGCGTCGATCTCTTCGATCGCACTTCGCAACCCGCGAAGCTGACTGTCGCGGGCGAATGGTTCGGCGAAGTGGCCGAGAAGCTGCTGGAGCGCGTAGCTTCGCTGCCCGAAGAGGCAAAGGCAGTTGCGCAGATGCACTCTGCGACCTTGCGGCTGGCTGCCACACACGCGCTTTCATTCACGTTCCTGCCGCGCTGGTTGCGAACCCTTGAAGCCCACGCCACATTGGGGCCGGTGCAACTCATGTCCGACGTACTGCCGAAGTGCGAAGCGCTGCTGCATCAAGGCAAGGTTCAGTTCGTGCTGAGCCACGCGCACCCCACGACCCACGGTTCATTGCAGTCGGACGCATACACGTCGATGGTGGTTGGAAACGATCAGCTTCTGCCGGTGTGTGCGCCTGATGCAAGTGGCAAGCCGCTTCATTGGCTTGAGACAGGCGCCAATCAAGTGGTGCCAATCCTGCAATACAGCGTGGAGTCGGGCATTGGACAGATCAAGCGCGCCGTTCTTGGCCCGAAACTGGCGGCGTTGAAAGTTCAGGTCGTCTTCACTGCTCATCTGGCCTCGGTTCTTCGGACCATGGCGTTGGACGGCCGTGGGATTGCGTGGCTGCCCCGGACCTTGATCGAAGAAGACCTGGAAGCGCATCGGCTGGTGAAAGCGACTCAGGACGATAGCTTTGACGTTCAACTGCAGATATGCCTTTATCGCGCGAGACAGCCTGCGGGTGCTGCAGGAGAGGCGCTTTGGGCTGCGGCAGTCAAGGCTGGTGCGACGCCGCTCGGGAGTCCCGGCGCTGGCCGATAGCGGCGTGCCGGCACTGTTGGAACTGATGGCAACGTGTGGTCTTTGAAAGCATCAAATGCATAAAAACCGGCATTGGCGCGATGCGGGCCAGTTAGCAATGGTCTCCGTGATAGGTCAAACGGAGACAGCAATGCATAAAGGACACATCTTGGCCATCGCGTTGGCCGCATCCCTTCTCAGTGGATGTGGTGGCGGGGGCAGTCATGGCGCCATCAGGGCCATTGGCACCCTCCCCGCGTCGCCTGGCCCTGCTGCGGAAGCCCCGCCCAGTGCCGCCAGCGCTGCGGCGCCCATCACCTGCGAAACATCAGCAGCGGCGCTTGCTGAAAGCACAATCGCCGTCGCAATCCTTGCGGGCAGCGCACAGTTACCGTCTTGATGATGACTCTTTGCAGATCCCGACTAAAGCGAAAATCTGCATCAGACGGTTTAGCTCCGTTTGTCCATTCGTTCATGAGCATCCACAAGCTGACTAAGCAGTTTCATGAAAACGGCGCGATCCTCTGGAGGAAGAGGCTCGACCAACAGTTCTTGAGAAAGGTATATGCTTTCTTGCAAATCGTTGATCAGCTTTAAGCCCTCTTTGGTGATCACTGAAAGTCTTGAGCGACGATCGTCTGGATTTACTCGAGTCTCAACCAATCCTTTGTCGCTCAAACGCTTCAGCACTTCTGCAGTGGTCGTGCGGTCCAGGGCAAGCTCTCGACCAATTGCTTTCTGATCAAGCCAAGGGTTCATCGAAAGCGCCGTCAGCATACCGACCTGAAGCGGCGTGATGCTTTCGGACTTGCACAAATCGAAGAAAATCGCCTGGCCGATCTGAGTCAGCCGACGGATCAGGAAACCCGGACGACGCCACATTACTTGGCGCAGCGGATTAAAAGGCTCGGGGCCTGAGGGCTTGGCTACATCAGTTGAGCGGCCTGTCTTTTTCCGAGCGGGAGCACGCTTTGTCGTCATCTCTAGGTCGCCGATAGTGTCATCCGGTGAGTGTATCGACTCCCTCGCTTGTGAATAGGAGATCAACTTCGCCTCAACTTGCGCTACAGCAAGTCGACATTCAGGTACCCGCCAAGAAGGCTATAAAAGTCTTCCTCGTCATCCCACGGGATCATGTGGCCAGCGCTGGAGGCCGTACATTGCTCCAAGCCAGGCGCTAGCGCTTTGATCTCAGCCAAGTCTTCCGGGAGCATCACTCCTCCACGCCCCGCAGCCATTAGAAGTCCGGGCCTATGCAGCTTGGACAGATCGGCGTGGATATCGTCCTCGTGGAAGCCAACATGCGCTTGGACGATCGCATCCTCATTGCACGTATGGAGCCATTCGGCGCGCAGTTGCAGTTGTTCATCTGTCCAGGTTGGGGCGTAGAGGCGCAACTCTTCGGCCGTTATGCCTTGGACGGCCAGATGAATAGACTCTATGTACCAGGACAGAGGTACTGGATAGGCCCGGCGACCAGGGCCTGACACTGGGGGGTCCACAAGCAGCAGCTTGGCTATGCGCTGTGGGTCGCGCGCGGTGGCGCGAATCGCAACTCGGGCGCCCATCGAGTGACCCAGCAGCGTCACGGATGACCATCCCAGAACATCCAGCAGATCGAGCACGTCGGCCGACATTGCATCAAGACTTGCGACCATCCCAGGTGCGCTGAAGGACAAGCCGCGGCCCCGGAAGTCAAGGACATGGACGTCGAAGTGCCGAGCCAATCGCTCGGCGACGAAGCCCCACGTAATGGCTGGGCTGGTGATGCCGGGCAACAGGAGTAAGCGAGGGCCCTGCCCTCCATAGCGCAAGAGGTGCAGGCGCACCCCGTTAGCGCGTACGTGATAGCCATAGAGAAAGGAACTCATCGCGACTCCGAGCCGAGCTAGACCTGCGGGTTCTTTCCAAACCAGCCACGTACGCGATTCCAAAGCACGCTCCACATCATCCCGGCGATCGAGACCGTGGGCTGTGGTTCGTTGGAAGCAACCGTTTGCCCGCCCAGCCTTCGCGTGATCTGCTTGCCGAAATCCGCGACCATGCGGCGCACGAAATCCTTTACCAGTCCGGAGCGGGAGAATTGGGCGAGTGGGCCCTGCAGTGCATAAATCATGTCTACGTGCACACGGGTGTTATCGGCCGACAGTGCTTCCAGCCGATAAGTAATGTCTCCTTGCGTGCGCGACTTGCTCAGACTGTCTTGGCCGGCACCGCGAAGGACGGCCCGCTTTTCAGCGTCGTCACGCTCCAGCCGCGCTGCGCCAGCGAAAGCCGCCGACATCGGGCCGAACTTGATGGCGATCGTGCCCTTGACCCTCTCGCCTTCGTGCGAGTCGATGGTCGCACCGGGCAAGCAGGACGCAACCGCCGGCAGGTCGCCCATGAATTCCCACACCCGATTCACCGGATAAGGTACATCGAAATAGACTTGGATCGCGTTGCCCTTGGCCTTAGCCCTAGCCATCGCCACCGGGTCGACTTCCGCCATCTCCGCAGGAGCGATCGAATCCGCGCTTGTTGGTTTGCTTGGGGAGCGAGAGGACTGTTCGGTCTGTCCTGGCGTAGAGATTCGACTCATCGCAACAGCTGGTGACGAGCTCAGTCTTTCCCGCAGTTTTTCAAATCGCACGTCGGGAGCGTCGCGCTGCTGTTGTAATACGTCCAGGATGGCATCCACAATCCCCTGGTATCCGGTGCAACGGCACAAGTTCCCAGATAGCTCGAGCCGTACGCGCGCTTCGTCAGCGTCGGGCAAGCGAAGCACGATGTCGCGCGCCGTCGTGAGCATTCCAGGTGTGCAGAAGCCGCACTGCAGCGCGTGGTGGCGCGTGAACGCCGGCCGAAGCAGTTGCATCACGGCATCATCGTCGTAGCCCTCGATGGTGGTGACCTCTTGGCCTTCACATGCCACCGCGAAAGTGATGCACGAACGCGTGGGCTGGCCGTTGACAAGCACTGTGCATGCGCCGCAGACCCCATGCTCGCAGCCGAGATGAGTCCCGGTCAGGCGCAGTTCGTTCCGCAGGAAGTCGCCAAGATGCATCCTTGGCTCCGCCTCCCGGCTGAAGCTGCGGCCATTTACTTGAATAGAAATCGGGTCCAAGTCTTTTACTCCGCTTGTTTTAGGTCGGCGAAAACGCCGGACTGCTCGAGTGCGCGTTCCACACAGGCTGTGAAAAGCTTCAGATCGATGGCGTCGCGTTCGGGGAGCGCGACGCTGACGGCCTCTTGCAGCAGTTCACGCCGCGCAGCGCCGGCGCCCTTGCTGGCAATCTCAGCCGCCAATTCATTCAGCAGAATGGGCGGACCGTCCGCGGCGCCGAGAACAATTCGCGCACACTTGCGCGAGACATCGAAGTAAACCGCCGCGCTGGCTTCAGCGAATTCGCCAGGCTTGCGGCAGACCTTGTGATACCCCCAGTGCGTCGTCGGCGTCTCGGAAGGCACGTTGATGGCCACAATTAACTCGTCGGACTCAAGCACGGTTGTATAGGCGCCGAGCATGAGCGCGTCGGCCTCGATCGTGCGCTCACCGCGCGGCGACCTAGCCACGATGCGCGCACCAAGTGCCGCGAGCGTAACCACCCAGTCAGCCGCAGGATCGGCATGCGCCAAGCTACCTCCGACGGTGCCGCGGGTACGAATCGCGCGGTAGGCGATCCCGCTCGCGACTTGACGCATCGGATGCCCAGCCAACGCCTGGTGTATGCCATCCTCGATCTCGGCGTGCGTCACGGCAGCGCCGATCTCAACCCATTCAGCCTTGCGACTGACAGCGCGCAGACTGGGGATGTTTGCGACGTCGACCACTTGCGCCGGCCGCGCCAATCTCAGGTTGAGCATTGGACCAAGGGACTGGCTTCCGCTCATCGCCTTCGCAGTGCCGCCTCCCTTGGCCAGCACCGCCAGCGCCTCATCCACGTCGAGGATGCGTGTATATGCAAATTTCGGCGCCTTCACTTGACGCGCTCCTGTTCCAGCTTCGAGCTTTCGAGGGCCTTGAGCAAGCGACGCGGCGTCAAAGGCGTCATCAGCACCTCGGCAGCACCAGTGCCTCGCAACGCGTCGTTCACGGCATTGAAGATCACAGCCGGTGGTGCAATTGCGCCACCTTCTCCCACGCCCTTGGCACCGAACTCGGTGTGTGGCGACGGTGTCTCGAAGTGCTCGATACGGATGCGCGGCACTTCCGTGGCGCCAGGCAAGATGTAGTCAGCCAGCGTGGAAGCCAACGGCTGGCCTTGGTCGTCGTAAGGACTCTCTTCGTACATCGCAGTACCAATACCCTGTGCGATGCCGCCGATAGTCTGCCCCTCCACGATCATCGGATTGACCATCGTGCCGCAATCTTCAACCACTACATAGTCGAGGATCTCCACCTCACCCGTCTGCGTGTCGACCGCAACAACCACAGCGTGGGTCGCGTACGTGAAGGTACCGGTGTCGACCTTGGGCTTGTACGCACGTGAGACTTCCAGGCCACCGAGATGAACGTTGGCCGGCAAGTCCTGTGGCGTGAGGTACCACGCGCCACCCACTTCAGACAGGGGAATCGACTTTTCCCCTGCGATAGCACGCCCCTCGATCAATGCGACCGTGTGCGGGTCCACGCCCATGAGATAGCCTGCGATTGACTGAATCCGAGGCAAAAGTTCCTTGCAGGCGGTCGAGATAGCCCCCCCTGACATGACCGTGGCCCGAGAGGCGTAGGTCCCGGACGAGAAGGGGGTGAGCGCTGTATCGCCATGCACAACCCGAATTCTCGCAACAGGAATTCCGAGTACGTCATTGGCGATCTGCGCGAAGCTGGTTTCCATGCCCTGGCCATGCGAGTGCACGCCGACGCGCACTTCGAGCCCGCCATCCGCGGTCATCCTGACAAGCGCCTGATCGAAACCTGGCACCACCGGCAAACCCCAGTTGGCGAACACCGTCGTGCCGTGGGCAGATTGCTCGGTATAGGTTGCCGTACCGAACCCGATCCGACGACCGTCCGGCTCTCCTCGAGCTTGGCGCTTACGGACAGCTGTGAGTCCGATCATCTCCACGGCGCGGCGCAGACTCGCTGGAAAGTCGCCGCTGTCGAAGTGCTTGTTGGCCACATTGACGTAAGGCATCGCGGCGGCCGGGACCAAGTTGTCCATCCGGACCTCCCAAGGCTCGCGCCCAACTTCACGCGCCACGGCATCCATGAGAAGTTCGATCGCGAAGCACACGCCGGTGCGAGCCACTCCCCGATAGGCCATGAACCCTGGCTTGTTGGTTGCAACGCACAGGGTCTCGCACCGATAGCCGCGAAAGGCGTACGGCCCAGGCAGGTTGCCGATTGCCTGGCCAGGCTCCAGACCGACAAAGAAAGGATAGTAGGAATATGCGCCGCCATCGATGGTGATGACAGCGTCCAACGCCAGGAGCTTTCCCGTTCGGTCAGCATAGGCCGTGAGCTGATAGTGATGCTGCCGCGTGTTGGCACCGACTATCAGATGCTCACGTCGGTCTTCGAGATAGCGGAATGGCGTCCGATAGGTCTTGGCCAGCCAGGCTATGCACAGATCCTCAGGGTAGAGCTGACCTTTGTAGCCAAACGCGCCGCCGACGTCAGGGGACACGACGCGCACAGCCCCTTCATCCATCGAAAGGTGCTGAGCAATCCCCACGCGCAGCAAATGCGGAACTTGAGTCGCGCTGACGACCACGAGCTGATCGGTCTGGAAATCCCAGTAGGCCAAAACCGACTTTCCCTCTAGAGGCACGATGCACTGACGTGACAGCTCGACCGTGCGGCTGACTTTCACCTCAGCCTTCGCGGAAAGCTCATCGAAGTCACGATTGGCCTGCAGTGTGAGAAACACATTGTCTTTCCACCCAGGGTGCAGGAATTCCCCCGTGGCAGCGAGCGAGGACTCAGCACTATGGTAGACGGGCAGTTCGTCATACGAGACCTGCACCTCTTCGAGCAGGTCTTCCGCCACTGCACGAGTCGGAGCGACAGCCATGGCGATGGCCTCCCCCACGTGGCGAACCTTGCCCGAGGCCAGCGGCGGCAACGCTGAGTATTGGTATGTGGGCAGCGAAGAAGGCGAGCCGATATCTGCCGCATCGGTCATCATCTCGCGCAGGAACACCTTCCCGGCAAGCTCTTCAGGAATCTCAACTCCAGTAATGGTCGCGTGCGCCAAAGGGCTGCGCAAGAACGCAACTTCCTGAAGGCCGGGCAATACGAAGTCACCAACGAAATTGCCTTTGCCCACCATATGACGGGCGTCCTCCTTGCGAGGCAATCGGGCTCCAATGCCTTCGCGCTTTAGCAGTCTCGCCGGAATGTCTGCTTGGTCCATGCGTTTCCTTTTACTTAACTACCTTGTCCGCCCGGGCTCGCACTGGTTGTGCAACCGCCTGGCGCAGCCTTTGTGGTGCGAAGTCCGAGACTGCGTTCAGCGCACCGCCGCGCCATCAATACGACGTGTACTGTCACAAGTATATGACTGGCAGATGGATATTGGAAGACGAAGTTCATCAGCGCAAACCCGAACATAGATAGCCACCTGTTGAGGTGCATTCTTCCAGCGATAAATGCCCCATCATGGCTCCGAATTAACGATCTCCGTGCCCAACCTGGTGCGACCCTATCAAGTACAAACCCGCACTTGAACATAAACATCAAGCGGACTAATATGACAGTTCACTGAGTATTTGTTTGGATGCCCGAAGTCACAGGATGGAGTCATGGATTGGATCAAGGTTGCCTCGGCGGAGGAGCTGATGAACGACGAAGCTAAGACCGTCAACGTCGCCGGCTACGGCGTCGCGCTGTACCGAATCGAAGATGAGTTCTTCGCCACCGACAGCATGTGCACGCATGCCACTGCTCTGCTGTCAGAAGGTTTCGTGGAAGACGGCTGTGTTGAATGCCCGTTGCATCAAGGCCGCTTCGATGTTCGTACAGGCAAGGCGATGTGTGCGCCGGTCACCGTGGACCTGCGCACGCATGCCGTAAAACGAGATGGCGACGACATCTATGTGTTGTCACCGGTCGGCAAATGATGTCGCCCGGCGTTGTTATCGTTGGTGCGGGTCAATCGGCGGCCGTCGCGGCACACGCTCTGCGCGAGCAGGGCTACCGAGGCCGGATCACGATGCTGGGTCGGGAGCGCCACAGACCGTATGAGCGCCCGCCATTGTCCAAGGCCGTGTTGGTGGCTGCTGAAGAGCCCAGGCTCGATGTACTGGCGGAAGATTCCTGGACGCGCAGCAATATCGACCTGCTGAGCAGCAGTGACGCCGTTGCATTGGATCTTCGGCAGCAGCATGTACGTCTTGCCGACGGTCAGGTGCTCGAGTACGAGATGTGTCTGATCGCCACAGGCGGTGAGGCAAACACACTTGCATCCGCCCCGCCCGCCAATCCCCGCGTGCACTACATCCGCACCCTTGATGACGCGCGGAGGCTGCGAGCGGCCCTTCAGGTCAAGCCGCAAATCGCAATTCTGGGCGGCGGCTTCCTGGGGCTCGAAGTTGCCAATTCCGCACTCTCGGCAGGAGCCGAGGTTTCAGTTCTCGAGCGCGCAACGTCCTTGCTCGATCGCTTTCTACCACCCGAGGCGTCGGCATGGCTGGAATCTGGCATGCAAGATGCAGGCGCACGGATCCTGCTCGGAGTCTCCCTCCGCGACGTCCAGTCACTGTCAAGCGGTCGCATGCGCTTGATCACCGACGTCGCCGATCTGGAAGTTGATGAGGTGATCGTCGCAATCGGCCTTTCGCCCAATGACGCTCTAGCTCGCAATGCGGGCCTCCAGGTCGCGGCAGGCGGCGGCATTCTGGTGGACGCGGCTTGCCGCACCAGCAACGAACACGTGTTCGCGTGCGGGGACTGCACCAGTCAACAGCGCCCTGGCCAGGCTGCGCCAACGCGCCTGGAATCATGGCAGAACGCGAATGAGCAGGCGCGCACTGCCGCCGCCGCCATGCTCGGCGCTCCTCTTCCGGTGCCGGCCATACCGTGGTTCTGGACCGATCAGGGAAAGCACAACATTCAGGTGCTTGGCCTGCCGGCTCCCGATCTTGAATATGTGCGCCGCGGTGACCCGTCCAATGACAAGGCGCTGTGGATTGGCCATCGGGGTTCTGTTCCGCTACACGGCGTGGCCATCAATGCAGGCTCTGATTTGCGAGCCATTCGCCCTCTTTTCGAACGTGGGCGGCCCGTGCAGTTGGAGGACTTTCAGCTGGACGCCATCAATCTGCGCGCATGGGCCAAGCAGATGCAAGCCGACGCCGCGGCGACCGTTTAACCAACCTTCAAAGCCTCAGGAGATTCCATGTATCAATCGCAGGCGGTCATCGGCATTACGAATGCCCGAAAGAATCCGCCCTTGGAGCAGTGTGTCTGGCCAGCGGACGCCCTGAACAACATTCCGGACTGGGTCTACACCAGTCAAGCCATCTATGACCAGGAGATCGAACGCATCTTTCGGGGGGACACGTGGAACTTTGTGGCCTTGGAAGCGGAGATTCCAAACCCGGGCGACTACAAGCGTGGCTATGTCGGCGCCACGGCCGTGGTGATCGTTCGTGCGGAGGACAACACGATCTCCGTCTTCGAAAATCGCTGTGCCCATCGCGGCGCCGAGTTCTGCCGCTCCAGCCAGGGGAATACGAAGGAATTTGTCTGCCCATATCACCAATGGTCATACGACCTCAAGGGAAACCTGCAGGGCGTTCCGTTCAAGCGCGGCATCAACAAGGTAGGCGGCATGCCCGCGGACTTCAAGAACGCCGACCACGGCACCCGCCAGTTGCGCGTGGCCACACGCAACGGCGTGGTGTTCGCAACCTACTCCGACAAGACGCCCCCTCTGGAAGAGTACATGACCAAGGAGATCGTCGAGGAGTTCGACGTCCCCTTCTCGGGCAAGAAACTCAAGATCCTGGGCTATTGCCGCAACGAGCTTCCGTGCAACTGGAAGATGTACCACGAGAACCTCAAGGATCCGTACCACGCAACGCTGCTCCATTCGTTTCTCGTGGTGTTTGGCCTGCTGGTGCCGGGCATCAAATCGATCGTGTTTGCAGACAAGGAGCATGGCCGCCACGGCTTCATGGCTTCGGCCAAGCCGGACGAGATCTATGCCACTGTTGCCGCTGACGACAAGGCGGAGATGCGATCGTTCAGCGACAAGCTCAGGCTGCGCGACGAACGATTCCTGGACTACGTGCGAGAGTTCAAGTCGCCCTGGTCCGCCAACATGATGACCATGTGGCCGAACCTGATCGTTCAACGCCAGATGAACACGATGGGTGTGCGCCAGATCATCCCGAACGGTCCGAACAGCATGGTGATGCAGTGGACCATGTTCGGCTATGAAGATGACACCGCGGAAATGACGCGGCACCGCCTTCGCCAGGGGAACTTGATGGGCCCTTCCGGCTTCCTGGGCCTTGAGGACAACGAGGCATTGAAGTTCGTGCAGGAAGGCCTGCGCAACTCGTCCACGGACAACAACGTCGTCAAGCTCGATGCGGGCCATCAAGGCACGGCACGCAATCTCATCTCAGAGTCCTGCATCCGCTCGCTCTACCAATACTACCGGGGCGTCATGGGCATCCGTGTTGCGGAGCAAGCAGCATGAAGGAGCGACTCGCCTACGCCACGTCCGCGATTTCGCCTCAACGCGCGGCCGAGCTGCGCGCCGAGATCGAGTCCTTCAATGCCGAGTACTGCGCCGCCCTGGACGCGAACGACGTCGAACGGTGGCCCGACTTTTTCAGCAAGGAAGCGACGTATCGCATTACTTCGCGCCAGAACGCACTTCTGAACATGCCCGTGGGACTCGTTTACTGCGAGGGGCACAACATGATCATCGACCGCGCCCTTGCCGTCGCGCACTCGCAGATGTTCGCGCCACGGCACATGCTGCATGTATTGGGGATCACGCGAGTACTGCAGGAGGCAGGAAAGACGATCAGCTCCCAAACGCCCTTCATCTTGATGCAGACCCTGGTCGAGGGCCCTTCCACAGTGCATTTGGCTGGCGTCTATCACGACCATTTCGTGCGAGAAGGCGACCGGCTACTTATTGCAAGCCGCGAAGTGGTGCACGACACGGAAATTCTTGACACCGCCTTGGCATATCCAGTCTGAGGCCACTTAGGACGACTATGAACCAAACCCCAAAAATCGCGCTGGAGGAGCACTTCTCTGCGCCCGGCTTCGACGAGTACTCTGCCAAGTACACACGAGCGCTGCCAACCGAATTCGTCGCAAAGCTCGACTCCAAGCTGACCGACTTCGACGACCAGCGCCTTGCGGAGATGGATGCAGGAAACATCGAGTACGTCGTGCTGTCGCAAACGATGCCTGGTGTGCAGGCTGAGGTGGATCGCGCCATCGCCATCCGCCGTGCGCGCGAGAACAACGAGTTCCTCGTTGAGCGCGTGGCACGCCATCCGGGACGCTTCGGCGCCTTTGCGCACGTGGCACTGCAAGATCCCCTGGCCGCAGCCAAAGAGCTGGAACGCACCGTCGCCGAACATGGCTTCAAAGGCGCGATGATCAACGGCCACACATTGGGTCGCTACTACGAAGGCGGCGAGTTCGATGTGTTCTGGGAGCGCGCGCAGGCGCTCGGCGTGCCCATCTATCTGCATCCCAACGCGTTCAGTCAACCACCGGCTCTGCTGGAAGGCATGCCGGTGCTCCAAGGAGCCACCTGGGGATGGGGCGTCGAAACGGCGGGTCATGCGTTGCGCCTGCTGTTCGGCGGGGTGTTCGACCGATTCCCGCGCCTGACCCTGCTGCTGGGCCACATGGGGGAAGCCCTGCCGTACCAGCGTTGGCGCATGGACAGCCGATTCGCCGCGTATCCATCGGGCATCAAGTTGGCGCGCAAACCCAGCGAGTACATCGGCAGCAACATTCTGATCACCACGTCTGGCGTGTGCTCCGCACCGTCACTGCTGGGTGCGATTGGCGAGCTCGGGGCAAAGGCTGTGCTCTTTTCGGTGGACTACCCCTACGAGTCAACCGCCGAGGCCTGCAAGTTCATCGAGGAGGCGCCGCTGGACGAAAAAACCCGTGCCCAGGTGTGCCATGGCAATGCTCGCCGGCTCTTCAAGCTAGGCAGCCCGGAAGAGCTTGCGCTCCTGCAGTTCTGACACTTCACTCAAAAGGACGAAAAATGCCAGTCAGCGATTATCAAATGGTCAAGGCTTGGGACGAGGTTCTGAAGCTCAGCAAGGTGGAGCGTGGACAGAAGGTCTCCATCCTGTGCGGCCCTCACACCCATCCGCAGACACTTCAGACGGCAACGATTGCAGCTCAGGCCGCCGGCGCGGTCGTCACCAAAATCGAGCTGCAGCCCATCAATGCGGAGAAAGCCCCCAGCCGCGACCTGATGAACTACCTGGGCGAAACACCCCTTACCAATAACCCAGTCGCACTCGCGGCGATGAAGAATAGCGACCTCGTCCTCGACTTGATGCTGCTGCTTTTCTCGCCCGAACAGATGGAGATTCTCGAGTCTGGAACGAAGATTCTCCTGGCCGTGGAACCGCCCGAGGTACTGGTGCGGGCGGTGCCCACCGAGGCCGATCGCAAGCGGGTCCTGGAGGCATCGAAGCTGCTTAAAAAAGCGAGGAAGATGCACGTGACGTCGCCGGCCGGCACAGATGTGACCTTCCAACTCGGCGATTTCCCGACCATCAGCGAGTACGGATTTTGCGAGGAACCGGGGCGCTGGGATCACTGGCCGAGCGGGTTCCTCTTTACCTTCGCCAACGAGGGCGGTAGCGACGGCACCATCGTGATTGATCGCGGCGATATTCTGCTGCCGCAGAAGAACTACGTCTCGAACAAGATCACATTGAATCTGCGCGAAGGTTTCGTGCGCAGCATCGAGGGTGACGTTGACGCGGCCATGTTGCGCGAGTTCATGGAGGCCTACAAAGACCCAGAAGCCTACGCGATCGCGCACATCGGCTGGGGGATGCAGCCACGTTGCTACTGGCACACGCTATCGCTGATGGATCGCGAGGCGACATCCGGCCAGGATGCGCGTGCGTTCGAAGGCAATTTCCTTTTCTCCCTGGGACCAAACAATGAGGCCGGAGGCCCTCGCACGACGCCTTGTCACCTCGACATTCCGTTGCGCAACTGCACGGTGAAGCTCGATGACATCGTCGTGGTTCGAGCTGGCAAGGTCATTGACGAGGCTTTTCAATGAGTCCCGATCAAGACATCTACCAGAAGCAGGGCTTCGGCAATACCCTCGCGCCCAAAGCGCCGTACGGCCTGCTGATCATCGACTTCGTCAATGGATTCGCTGATCCGCTCACCTTCGGAGGCGGCAACATCGAACCGGCCATCGAATGCACGCGCGGCCTTCTGGCGGCAGCACGCACGCGCAAATGGCCGGTCGTGCACACACGGGTCGTGTACCAGGACGATGGAGCCGACGCCAACATCTTCGCGCTCAAAGTGCCACCCATCCTCGCCCTGCGCGAGGACGCGCCGGAAAGCCAGATCGTGCCGCAGCTTCAGCCCATCGGCGGCGAGCTGGTGCTGCGCAAGACCAACCCCTCGGCCTTCTTCGGCACTTCACTGGCGGCTTGGCTCAATCAACGTGGCGTGCAGACCTTGCTCATTGCGGGATGCACGACCAGCGGCTGTGTTCGCGCCAGCGTGGTTGACGCCATGTGCCACGGTTTCCGTCCCCTCGTTGTCACCGACTGCGTGGGCGACCGCTCGCTGCAGGCGCACGAAGCCAATCTTTTCGACATGAACCAGAAGTACGCGACCTTGATGCCCTGCGATGTGGCCCTGGGAGCAACCGCTGCGAAAGAACACCGCATGTCGGACTGACACCCATCCACTCACTCAAAAGTTCCGTCCTTCACTTCCGTCACAGCCCCAACGCACAGCGTGCCAGCAACCCCACCACCTGGAGAATCAAATGACCATCAAACTCGTTGCCGCACTGGCGGTCTCACTTGCGGCGATCGCGTTTCAAAGCCGCGCCGACGTCATCAAGGTTGGTGTCATCGCACCAATGTCCGGACCGTTCTCTGCAGTAGGTCAAACTTGGGAGGGTGCGACGAAGGCGTACCAGAAACTCAACGGCACAACAGCGGGAGGGCACACGATCGAGGTCATCTACCGCGACCTTCCGGAGATCAACCCCGCACAAGCCAAGGCACTGGCGCAGGAGCTTGTCATCAAGGAAGGCGCCCAGTACATCGCCGGCCTCTATTTCACGCCGGACACATTGGCCGTCGCTGCGCTCGCGCAAGAGGCCAAGGTGCCGGTCGTGATCTTCAACGCATCCACATCGTCGCTTCTCGACAAGTCGGACTACCTGTTGCGCACCTCGTACACCTTGCCGCAGATGGCGGTCCCAGTGGCCAAGTATGCGCTGGAGAAAAATGTCAAAAGCGTCGTCACCCTGGTCAGCGATTTTGGTCCCGGTCTCGATGCCGAGAAGGCCTTCACGACAGCGTTCGTCAGCGGTGGAGGCAAGTTGCTTGAGGGCATCCGCGCTCCGCTGAAGACGACTGACTTCGGCCCCCTGATGCAGCGCGTGAAGGCACTCAAGCCCGATGCGCTCTACGTCTTTGCCCCCGGCGGTCCCGCGACCTACGCAATGGTCAAGGCATACAACGAGGCCGGATTAAGGGCGGCTGGCGTGCGCTTTCTCGGTACTGCCGAGACCGATGAGGATCAACTGCGAGCGATCGGCCCGGATCTGCTCGGCATCGAGACTGGCATGTTCTATTCGGCATCACACAATTCGGCTCTGAACGATGCTGTCGTCAAGACCCTGAGCGAAGTTGATCCCAAGGCCATTCCGACCGTTCAGCTTGCGAACGCGTTTGACGGACTGCATGTGATCTATCACATGGTCAAGGCGACGGACGGGAAGAGGGATGGCACCAAGGCCCTTGCCAGCGCAAAGGGCTTTTCTTGGGAAAGCCCGCGTGGCCCGGTGAAGATCGACCCGGTCTCTCGCGAATTTGTACAGAACGTCTATATGCGCGTGGTCGAAAAGGATCGGTCTGGAAGATACGTGAATCGGGAATTCCGAACCTTTGAGATGCAACCCGACTACGGACGCACTCAGAACGTGTCCAAGTAAGGAAGAGGCTGCAGCATGTCTCTTGCGCTCATTAGCAGCATCTTGGTCGACGGGATCGCGTACGCGATGATCTTGTTCATGATCACAGTGGGCCTGTCGATGACCATGGGTCTGATGCGGGTTGTGAATCTGGCGCATGGCGCCTTCGCGATGCTTGGCGGATTTCTCGCGGCCAGTATTCCGCAGCGCCTGGGCTTGCCCATCTGGTTGAGCTTTGTGCTTGCGATCGCCCTGGTCGGGCTCGTGGCGGTGCTGTTCGAGCGCATCCTGCTGCGCCGCTTCTACCGGCGCGACGATCTTGATCAGATGCTGGTGACGATCGGGCTGATGTTTGTCGCGACTGCCGCTGTGAACCTGTTGTTTGGATCCTCAGTGACCCCCGTCGCGCTACCAGAAGCATTCAACGGCACGGTGGACCTTGGTTTTCGCTCCATCCCTCGGCACCGGCTCATCGTCGTCGCTTGCGGACTGGTTGTCGTCATCGTTCTCTGGCTGGCTGTGGACAGATCATCCTTTGGTATTCGGGTGCGCGCCGCAGTCGACAACGCGCCCATCGCACGCGCCATCGGCATCGACACGACCAAGATCTACGCAGCAACTTTTGCAATTGGTGCAGCGCTCGCTGCGCTGGGGGGCATCGCCGGTGCGGAATTGCTTCCGATGGAGCCGACCTACGCCTCCAAATATCTGGTGATCCTCCTGGCGGTTGTCGCCGTCGGAGGTAACGGAAATCTGTTTGGCTCATTCTTCGCAGCGTTGCTGCTTGGTATTGTGGAGACCTCCATGAAATACATGGTTCCGCAGCTCGCATCGGCTGCGTTTTTCCTGACGATGATCATCGTCTTGCTGGTGCGGCCGCAAGGGCTGTTCGGGAGACACGCATGAGCGCAATCAGTGCGCCAATGAGGGTGTCCGCATCGTCGAGCGCCCGACCGTGGATGCACCTCCGCGTAGAGCTGATGCTGATGCTGGTGGGGCTGCTGGGATTCGTGCTGTTCCCGCAGGATCTCGGGTTGCTGACCAACATGGCGACCATGTCCATCTTTGCGCTGTCGTTGAGTCTCGTGCTCGGCCAGGCCGGCATCGCGACCTTGGGTCAGGCCGCGCTGTACGGCAGCGGCGCTTACGTAGCCGGTTGGACTGCCCTGTATTTGACGGCGGATCCCATTCTCGGCTTGTTGCTTGGCGGTCTGGGTGGTGGCGTGATCGCGTTGTTGAGTGGTGCCGTGATGCTGCGGTCGACAAAGCTCACCCTGGTCATGCTGACCATTGCAGTAGCCCAACTTCTACTTGAGCTGGCCAACTGGGCGAGATGGCTCACCGGCGGTGACGATGGTCTTGCGGGCTTCAACATCGGCCCGTTGTTCGGCGTTTGGGAATTCAACTTCCTTGGTCACACTGGCTATTTCTATGCCTTGGGTGCGCTGGTGCTGGTGTACTTCATCGTGCGCAACGTGGTGGAATCGCCGTTCGGTCTGACGGCCCGCGCGATCCGGCAGGACCCCGGACGGGTTCAGGCGCTGGGAGGCCGCGTCTATTTGCACCTGCTGGCCGTCTACACCGTTGGCGGCATTGTGGCGGGGCTCGCTGGCGCCTTGACAGCACAGACCAGCAAAGTGGCCAATCTCTTCATGCTGGATTTCACGACGTCGGCGGGTGTCGTGGTCATGATCGTTCTGGGTGGCACGCGCCGTCTGTCGGGAGCCGTTCTCGGCACCGTCGCGTACATGACCATCCACCACATCGCATCGACGTTGAACCCCTATCACTGGCTGTTCTTCATCGGGTCGATGCTGATCGTCGTACTCGTCGTTTTGCCCGAGGGCTTGATCGGCCTTTTGGACCGGGCCGTGATGTATGCCAAGTGGCTTGGCGGCAGCGGGCGTGCCAAATGACCCATCGACTGCAAACCCGGAATCTCTGTCACTCCTTTGGCGGCCTGGCCGTCACGCAGAACGTCACGCTATCCCTCCCCGAGGGAGCCCGCACCGCATTGATCGGTCCGAACGGCGCCGGAAAGACGACTTTGGTCAACCTGCTGAGCGGGGCGATGCGCCCACAGTCCGGCGACATCCAGCTGGACGGCCGATCGATCGTTCAGCTGCCGCAGTACGCACGCGTGCGCAGCGGCATCGTTCGCACCTTTCAGATCAGCCGCCTGTTCAAAGAGCTGACCGTGGCGGACAACGTCAAGGTCGCCGTGTTGCAGCGACACCAGGCCTCCATGCAGTGGTGGCCCTCGCCAGCGCGTTCCGCACGAGTTCACGAAGAGGTCTACGAGACCCTCGGCATGCTGGGGCTGCACCCCTATGCCAATCGGGTGGTGGGGCAACTGGCACTTGGCGAGCAGCGGCTTGCAGAGATCGCTCTGGCACTCGCGATGAGGCCCCGGGTGTTGCTCCTTGATGAGCCGGGCGCAGGCGTACCACAAGGAGAGGGCGGCCGCATCATGGACGCCATCGATAGCCTGCCGAAGGAACTGTCTGTCCTGCTCATCGAGCACGACATGGACCTGGTGTTCCGGTTCGCTTCGCACATCATCGTCCTGGTCGCCGGTGCGGTGATGGTCGAGGGATCGCCTCAGGAAGTCGCCGCCAACGAACAAGTCAAACAGATCTACTTTGGACGAGACGGTCATGCCTAAGCCCGCTATTGAACTCCGGTTTGACGACGTGACGGCAGGCTATGGCGGCCTGCCGGTCGTCGAGCATCTCAGCTTTGGCGTACGCGAAGGCGAGCGCCTTGGTCTGATTGGGCGCAATGGCGCCGGCAAGACCACGACGCTTGCGACGGCGGTGGGCCTTGCCGACCTGATGACGGGGCGCATTCATTTCGGCGCCGATGACATCAGCGACGCAAGCACGTATGCGCGCGCGCGAGCCGGCCTCGGCTACGTACCGCAGAGCCGCGACATCTTCCCCTCACTGACGGTTGAGGAGAACCTGCTGTCAGGCTTGCAGGGACGTTCGGCGAGCGTTGCCCTACCGCCGATCTACGAACTGTTTCCGCGGCTCAAGGAGCGGCGACGCAACGGAGGCACGCAGTTGTCGGGCGGTGAGCAGCAAATGCTCTCGGTGGCACGAGCACTCGTCGGACAGCCGCGCATCCTGTTGCTCGACGAGCCGTTGGAAGGGCTGGCACCCATGGTGAGAGAGGAGTTGATGGATGCCATCGTTCGAATGAGCGATCAGCTCGGCGTCGGCTGTGTCCTCGTGGAGCAGCACGTGGATGTCGTTCTCGAATTTTCCAGTAACGTGATCGTGCTGGAACGCGGCGTCGCCGCCTACTCCGGCTCAGCGGCGGCGCTGCGCGGCGAAGAGGCGCTGTTGAATCGCACCATCGGAATCCAGAAGTGCTGAAGACGATGCCTGTGCTTCTGCGTTTATGCGGCAAGAGGGAGAGCTGAGTTCGCTCAGCCTCCAGTTTGGTCGCAATGCAAAGCCTCCGTGCGCTAATAGGCCCGCTGCGGGTGTTCGATGCAGTGTGTCGCGCCAAAGGTGTCACGCGCGCCGCTCGGGTGCTTCATGTGACGCCCGGTGCAGTTAGCCAGCAGATCAAGCAGTTGGAAGTCGGGCTCGGGGCGCAGCTGTTTCAGAAGTCTGGCCGGGAGATCCAACTCACTGCGGTGGGCGAACGACTCGCCCACCGCGTCTCGGATGCTTTCGATCGCCTGAACGATGCGCTAAATGATGTGGCCGACCACCAACCGGACAAGCGGCTGCGCCTGAAAGTGACGCCAAGCCTCGCTATCCGATGGTTGGTACCTCGCTTGCGCGGCTTCTACGCGCAGCATCCCGACATTGATCTCGAGATCGCAACGATCGCAATGGCCGACGATATCCGGCTCGAGGGTGCAGACTGCGCGATCCGGCATGGCATGGGAGAGTGGACCGATGTTGAGTTGGACCACCTCTTCGACGACGAATTTCTTCCTGTCTGCGCACCAAACCTGACCAGGCATTTGCAGACACCACAAGACCTGCTGGAAGCCAACCTGCTGCACTCGATGATGCGGCCAGAAGCCTGGTCGCTATGGTTCAGTTCCGCTCACCTGGTAGATCCCCCGCGCCTGCATGGAATCACTTTGGCGAATGCGGCGTTGTGCTACCAGGCTGCGGCTGACGGGTTGGGCGTTGCCATCGCCCAGCGAGCTTACGTTGACGACGACATCCGCAGTGGTCGGCTCGTCGTGGCCGTGGATCACGTTGCCAGAACGGAGTCAGGTTACTACTTGGTCTGCGATCCGCTGAAAGCGGCAGAGGCTCCCGTGAGGCTGTTCCGAGACTGGATTCGTTCTGTCCGCTAGCAACGGGCGCGAGGTGACGCGCTCAACGAAAGCGTCAAAGACTGATCGCCGCGATTCCGGCCAACACGACCGTTGCGCCGACGATGCGTCGCGCGAGATGACCCTCGCGAAAGAGTCTGCATGCGAGGAGTGAGCCGATGATGATGGACGACTCGCGCAGCGGCGCGACGAGCGCCACCGGCGCCTTCAGCATGGCAGTGAGAACGAGGATGTAGGCGAGCGGAGAGAACACAGCCACGATGAGGATCGGGACGGCGTCGGCACGGATGGCAGCTCGAATACGATGGCGTCGGCGCAGCGCGCTTGGCGTCAGGATCAGGCTCTGCAGCAGCAGAGTGGCGGCGTAGTAGCTCACGGGCGCCAGATGCAGCGCGATGACCGAGTAGCCATCCCAGACCGTGTAGGCGGCGATGGTCGCCCCCGTCGCGGCGCCCCAGAGCAAGCCCTGAATCGGGCGGCGGCTCCCGCTTCTGAACGGGTTGCCGGTAACTACGAGAATGCCCGCTATGACGAGTGAAGCACCGAGCATCGCGACTGCGGTGAGCTGTTCGCCCAGCAGGAGGATCGCGAAGAGCATCGTCAGCACCGGCCCGGTGCCGCGGGCGACCGGATAGACCACCCCCAGCTCGGCACGCTCGTAGCCGGCCTGCAAGGTGAGAGAGTAAGCGGTGTGCAACACAGCCGAGACAGCGGCGCCCGCCACAAGCGGCCAATCGAGCACATGCTGCCCATTTGCTACGAAGGCGATGCTGATCGGGACGCACAGCAGCGCCGAAGCGTAGGTATAGGCGCAGACGAACAACAAGGCATCCCCCCGCTTGTACTTCGAGGCCAGGTTCCATACCGCGTGAGCTACCGCCGCGCCGAGGACCATCGCGACGGTGCCAAGCTGCATCAGGCGATATCGGGCAGGTCGATGCCCGCCCGTTCGGCGCGGCGGCTACGCTCCGGGTCACGCAGAGCGAGGGCCGCGACCAGCGCGTCAATCACCACGAGCTGCGCCAGCCGACTCCCGGCCGCGGCCATCTGGGCCGGCAGCGGTGCACCGCCGACGACAAGCGAGATGTTCGCGAGGGTCGCCAGGGGTGTCCCGTACTGGTTGGTGATTGCGATGAGTGAGGCTCCGGCAGAAGACGCCGCATCCGCGATGGCCAGCGTCGTCGATGTGCGACCGGTCGAGCTGACGGCGATGACGGCGTCACCAGGACCGAGGAGCCGCGCGGCGATCATTGCCGACAGATAGTCCGGAATGCCGATGGTCGTCACGCCGACCGCGCGCAAACGGAAGACCGCGTCGGCGGCGACCGTCGCCGAGGGGCCGGCTCCGAATGCGATCACTTGGCGCGCGTGCTGGATGGTGCTGACCGCCTGGTCGAGCGCGGACAGCTCGACCGCCCCGCCCAGCGCCGTCAATGCGTCAGCGCCTGCGCGGATCGAAGACTCGAGCACCGCTGCCGTCGTCGCATCCGCGGTGAGTACGCCAGGCGGCGCGAAGAACCGGGTGGTACCGCGGGCACGAGCGATCTCGATCTTGAGCTCAGTGAACCCGCTGAACCCGATCGCACGCGCGGCGCGGATCACGCTCGGCGGCGACACGCCGGCGCGGGCCGCCACCTGCGCAGTCGTGCTCGCGCCAACGAACAAGGGATCGGCGAGCAGGAGCTCGATCACCTTCGCCTCGCTCGCAGCGAGATCGCCACTTCGGGCCTGGATGCTTCCGATCAATTGCACCAGTCGCGCGTCTCGAGAAACTCCGTTACCATCGTTGTTCATTATGTGTAATAGATTACAGCGCGCTTTTGAAGAGCGCAAGCATGGCGTGGACGAACGCTGAACGAGACGGTCGAAGGAGTCTGTGTTCATGAAGACAACAAGCGCTGCATCCATCGCCGTCGTGGGCCCGGGTGCTATCGGCACCGCGGTCGCGGCGGCACTGCACGAAGTCGGTGGCACTCCGTTGCTGTGCGGCCGCACACCCCGCGATCGCCTGACGCTTCAGGATGGCGAACGCCTCATCACCGTTCCCGGTCCGGTCTGGGTGAATCCCGCACAACTCGGGCGCACCGTCGACCTCGTCTTGCTGGCGGTCAAGGCGACACAGACCGAGGCGGCGGCAGAATGGCTCACCGCCTTAAGCGGCCCGGAAACTGTCGTCTGCGTTCTGCAGAACGGCGTCGAGCAGTTGGAGAGGGTCACTCCGCATGCCCCACGCGGGCGGATCGTTCCGGCGGTCGTGTGGTTCCCTGCACAGGCGCAATCGGATGGCTCGGTGCGCCTGCGCGGAGACATGCGCCTTAGCCTGCCAGACACATCGGACGCTCGCTTGGTCGTCGAGGCACTGCAAGGCACCCGGTGCCGCGTGGAGCTGGCCGCCAACTTCCGCGCGGTGGCCTGGCGCAAGCTCCTGCAGAACGCGGTGGCCGGACTCATGGTGCTCACGCACCGCCGCTCCGGCATGTTCGGCCGATCCGACATCACGAAGCTCGCCCTTGCCTATCTGCGGGAATGTCTGTCCGTGGCCCGCGCCGAGGGTGCGGAACTCGGCGACGAGGTGCCGCAGGAAATACTCGACAAGTTCCAGGCATCTCCCGCAGACATGGGCACCTCCATCCTCACGGATCGCGAAGCCGGCCGGCCGCTGGAATGGGATATCCGCAACGGTGTCGTCCCGCGTCGCGGCCGGGCACACGGCGTCCCGACGCCGATCAGCGACGTCCTGGTGCCGCTCCTCGCCGCCGCGAGCGACGGCCCCGGCTGATCCTTCGCCCGATGATCGCGCTGTCGCTCCTCTTCCTCCTCGCCCTCGGCGCCGGAGTGCTCAGCGGGGTTGTCGGCACCGGCTCATCGCTGATCATGCTGCCCGTCCTGGTTGCCCAATATGGACCGCGGATCGCTGTGCCCGTCATGGCGATCGCCTCCCTGTTCGGCAACATCGGGCGCGTGATCGTCTGGTGGCACGAGATCCGATGGCGGCCGGTACTCGCCTACGCTTTGACCGGGGTCCCCGCCGCCGTGCTCGGTGCCCACACGTTGATGACGATCCCGCCCTTCGTGACGGACGTGTTCCTGGCAGCCTTCTTCCTCTCAATGATTCCCCTGCGCCGCCTCATCAGGCGCTCCCACATCCACTTGCGCATCTGGCACATGGCCCTCGCCGGAGCGCTCGTCGGATTCCTCACCGGACTCGTGCTGTCCACCGGACCGCTCAGCGTGCCGGTGTTCACCGGCTACGGAATGAGCGGCGGCGCGTATCTCGGATCGGAGGCGGCAAGCGCGCTGCTGCTCTATGCGGGCAAGCTCGGCACCTTCGGCATCGCCGGGGTGCTGACGCCGGCCGTCATTGCACGCGGGCTCGCCATCGGCCTCGCCCTGCTCGCCGGCTCGATGATCGCCAAGCGACTCGTCCAACGGCTCCAGACGCACACCTTCGAGTTCCTCATCGATGCAGTGCTCGTCGCGGGGGCTGCAGGAATGATGCTCGCCCTCCAATGAACTGCAACGCCAGCCTGACCGGCAGCCATGGCACTAGTCCGCTTTGAATCCCGAAGCTTTGACCACAGGCTCCCAGAAGGCGCGCATTTCGCTGAACTTGGCGCGGGCATCCGCCGGCGAGCTTCCCGTCTCCACAAAGCCGAGCGCGCGGATCTTGCGCGCGAACTGCTCGGTTGCAACTGCTCGTCGGATCGCAGTGCTCCATTCGGAGACGGCGGCCGCAGGCGTTCCGGGAGGAAGGCATATGGCCAGTGCGCCGACTGCGGTGAGTTCCTTCCGGCCGAGCTCGCTGAACGTTGGAACGTCAGGCAAAAGCGGCGAGCGTTGCGCTGAGGTCACCGCCAGCACGCGAAGCTTGCCGGCATCGTGGTGCTGTGCGAAGTCTCCGACAGTTGAAGTTCCCGCTGCGACGTTGGCGCCAACGAGGTTCACGATCATCGGGGCAGCGCCCTGGAACGGCACGTCCTGTAGCGGTGTGCCGATGACTTTGGCTATCTGCAATCCCAAGAAGTGAGTCGGACCTCCCGATGCGGCATGGCCGAAGTTGGCCTTCTCGGGATAGGCGCGCACCCATTGGGCATATTCAGCAAAGGTCTTGATGGGCGAGGACGCCGGTACAGCCAGCGCCATCGCAAACTCGACCACCGTCGACGCGGGCAGGATATCCCGCTCCGGAGCGTAGTTGAGCTTGGTGAAGACGAATGGATAGATCGATTGCAAGAAGTCAGGACACAGCATTGCCACGCTTCCATCGGCGGGGGCGGCGCGCAGCGCATCGACCGCAATTTTTCCGCCGGCTCCGGGCCTGTTCTCAACCACGACTGTGCGATCGAGCGGCGCATGCAACTGATCCGCAAGCGCCCGTGTGACGACATCGAGTGTCCCGCCAGGCGAGAAGCCCACAAGGATCTTTGCGGGCGGTCGGCTGGCCTGTTGTGCCATCGCCGACGGCGCGCCGAAGGACGCGGCAAAGATGAATGCGAGGTTGTAGAGCCAGGCGGTACACGGTTTATTCAAGAGCTGCTCCAGGGAAATTCAGCCAAGTCACGTCGGCTGTTGAAACGCCGGCACGAGGCCGCTCGAAAGATTCGAGCGCCGAGCGACCGACGCCTCTTGCGGCCTCTTTGCGAGGCAAGTCAGCGACCCCGAAAAACCGGAGCGCGCTTTTCGGCAAAGGCTCGGCGCCCCTCCAGTCGGTCCTCACTATCCCTGAGCACGCCAAAGGCCTGGCGTTCCAGCTCGAGCCCGCCGGCAAGCGGCAGCTCCCGTCCCGTCATCGCCAGCCGCTTGGCGGCTGTCATCGCCAACGGCGCGTTGGCGGCCATTGCTCGTGCGAGGTTCATAGCCGTTTCCTGCAGCGCGGAAAGCGGAACCACCTTGCTGACCAACCCGATCCGCAACGCCTCGCTGGCATCGATGCGTTCGCCCGTGAGCAGCATTCGCATTGCGTCCGACTGCCCCACTGCGCGGATCAGGCGTTGCGTGCCGCCGGCGCCTGGGATGCTGCCGACTCGCACTTCCGGCAAGCCGAACTGCGCGTTTTCAGAACAGATCCGGATGTCCGCAAGCAGAGCCAGTTCCAGTCCGCCGCCGAGGGCATATCCATTGATCGCAGCGATGACGGGCTTGTCTGTGCGCAGCGTGCCGAAATTGGAATGTCTGTTGCCGCCTCGAAAGACCTGCCGAGCTGCGCTATCGGCCGGCGGCATCGTTTTCTTGAGATCTGCACCTGTGCAGAACGCACGCTCGCCCGCGCCGGTCAGGACGAGTACGCGGATTTCCTCGTCGCCCGAGACCTCCTCCCAGATCTCGAGCAACCGCTCGTTGGACTCCGGATCGATGGAATTCATGGCTTCGGGCCGATTGAGGGTGACGATGGCGACGCCACCCTGGACTGTTTTGTCGATGGGCATGGATTTGTTTCAGTTCGGGGGAAAGCTGGCGGCAATGACCGCCTCGATGTTTGCTGGCGGCATCCCGAGTTCGTCAAGCACCTCACGGGTGTGCTGTCCGAGTGTTGGAGCAGCCCGTCGCGCCTGAGGCCGCTCGCCAACCGCACCCATCACGCTTCGTGGCATCGTCAACGCACCTGCGACCGGGTGAAGCAAGGTCTCTGTGAGCGCTGCTTCGACGAACGGCGCGGACTGCGTTACTTCGGCATAGTTGTTGATGGGACCGCAGATGATGTCCACGGCCGCGAACTGCTCGAGCCAGAAGGCACGAGGATGAGCGAGCATGCGTGCTTCAAGCAGGCGCAACAGAGTCTCGCGGTGCTGCAACCGACTCTTGTTCTCGGCGAAACGCGGGTCAGATGCAAGCTCCGGCGCACCGATTGCGGCACACAAGGCCTGCCATCGCGCTGGGTGATATGCCGCCACCATGATCCACCCGTCGGCGCAACGCAAGGCCTCGTTTGGCGTCGAATATGGCGCTGCGTTTCCCTGAGGGCCGGGCACATGACCGTCGGCGAAATAGGACGCGAAACTCACATGCTGTAGCGCGATGGCGCTGGCGAACATGCTTGCTTCCACGTGTTGGCCCAAGCCCGTGCGCTGGCGATCCGCCAGAGCAGCCAGGATCGAGATGGTCGCGAACGACCCCGTGACAAGATCGACAACCGGCACAGGAACCTTGCACGGCTCTCCATCGGGCGCGCCGGTGACGCTCATGAGGCCACTGACGGCCTGCAGCACGCCGTCGACACCAGGCAGGTCCTTTGCAGCTCCAAGCTGACCGTACGCGGAGACCGAGCAGTAGATCAGCCGCGGATTTGCCGCAGCCACTGTGGCGTAGTCAAGCCCCAGGCGTTTCATCACCCCCGGACGGAAGCTCTCCACCAAGACGTCCGCCTGCTCGACCAGCTGTAGCGCCGCTTGCCTGTGAGTGGCCTGCTTGAGATCAAGCACGATGCTGCGCTTGTTGCGATTCAGGGCCAGGAAAGGGACGCCCTCGCCATGAACCCAGGGTGAGAGCGCTCGAGAAAGATCGCCGACAGGACTCTCAACCTTGATGACATCGGCGCCGACGTCAGCCAAGCACAGCGTGCATGTAGGTCCTGCCATGACTTGAGTGAAGTCGATGACTTTCAGCCCCTCTAATGCATTAGCTAGCACCTTCTTCACTCCATCCGGATATTGTTGGCGCGGATCACCGGCTCCCACTTCGCGCGCTCAGCCCGCAACATGCTTTGGTACTCCGCTTGTGTCACTACCATCGGTTCGAACCCGGCTGCGGTGAGCGTCGCCCGAACATCGGGGCTTTGCGATGCCTTTGTGATCTCTGCATGCAGCCTGTTGACGACCGTCTGCGGCACGCCTTTCGCCACACAGATGTCGTACCAATAGCTCGCGTCATATCCCTTGATTCCACCCTCGGCGATCGTCGGAATCTCGGGCGCCAGTTCGGATCGTTTGACGCTGCCCACACCCAGCACTTTCACCTGGCCACCGTGTGAGAACGGAATGGCTGTGGACAGACCGATGATTGCAAGCGGCAGATGGCCGCCTATCACATCCTGAACAGCCTGCGCAGTGCCCCGGTAGCCGACGTGGGTCAGCTTCAATCCAGCCATGGAGCCGAGCAGCACGCCCGCAAGATGTTGGGGGGTCGTAGGGCCAGGCGTTCCATAGCTCATCCCTGGATTCTGTTTGGCGTGAGCTATTAGCTCTGCCATGTTCTCAACCGGAAGCTTTTTGCTCGCAATCAGGGCAATCGGCACACTCGCCAATGGAGCCACCTGAATGAGGTCGGTTGCGGCATCAAATGGCAATTTATTGTTGAGAAGGTTCAGCAGCGCGACGTTTCCGCTGCCGGTGGTCAACGTGTATCCGTCGGGCTTGTTGCGCAAGAGCTCGGCGTACGCTATTGCACCGCCCGCGCCGGGCTTGTTCTCCACGATGACCGCTTGGCCCAACTGCTCACCGATCTTCTTCATGACGATGCGCACTACGGTGTCGGTGCCGCCCCCGGGCGTATAAGGAACGAGAAGCCGAAGCGGTCGCGCCGGATATTCCTGTGCGAATGCGAACGATCCGGCAGTCGCCGCGATGCTGACGAATGTCCTGCGTTTCATGACATAGATGCTCTGGCTGCCGGATCTCAGACGGATGGGCTGCTGAGGCTGCGCCCGCCGCAGACGTACAGAAGCTGCCCCGTCACGTAACTTGAGCCGGGTTCGGCAAAGAACCGGACAGCGCGAGCTATGTCGTCCGGCTGGCCGATGCGCTCCATCGGCACCGATCTGCGGAGACTCTGCTGAACGTCCTCGGCCAGCGTTGCGAACAGTGGTGTCTCAACAATGCCAGGCGCGATAGCGTTCACCGTAATGCCCTTGCGTGCGTACTCCAGCGCCAAGGAACGGGTCAGGCTGACGACGGCACCTTTGGAAGCGGAATAAGCTGCTTGGCCGCGATTGCCCAACCATGCACGAGACCCGATGTTGATAATGCGGCCGAACTTCTTTTCTGCCATGTGGGCCAGAACCGCCTTTGAGCAGATGAACTGGGAGTTGAGGTTCACCTCGATCACTCGTCTCCAAAAATCCAGGTCCATCTTGGACACGAGCTTGTCGCCGCCGATGCCAGCGTTGTTCACCAGAATATCGATGCGACCATAGGATGCAACGAGCTGAGCGACCGTGGCTTCTACTTGTTCAACAGAACTCACATTGACCGCAAAGGTCTTGACATGGGCACCCTCACCGGCAAGAACTTGCTCTGCTTGACGCAGCGCCACCTCGTCAAGATCCCAGAGCATGATGCGGCAACCAGCCTGAGCCAGAGAGCGAGCTATGCCGAGGCCAATGCCTTTCGCACCGCCGGTGACAATGGCGACAAGGCCTTCCAGCGTGGCCGGCGTGGTGATGTTGGTCTGGTTCATACCGGTCCCGTTCAGAGCGAGAGAATGTGGATTGAGCAAGCGGCATGGTCCATGCCCCAGATGCCGCCGCCAGTCACTTGCGTGAGGCCTATCCGCGCTCCCTGTACTTGGCGCGCTCCCGCGCGGCCCTGCAGTTGTTCGCAGACCTCTACGATCTGCGCAACACCGGTCGCTCCAGGAGGGTGTCCCTTGGCCAGGAGGCCGCCACTCGGGTTAACAGGCACGCGCCCGCCCAAGGTGGTCGCACCGCTTTGCAAAAGACCTGCCGCATCGCCGCGATCACAAAGGCCGAGTGCCTCGTAGTAGAGCAGCTCGGAAATGGTGAACGCGTCGTGCACTTCCAGCAGGCTGAGATCCTGCGGCCCCACACCGGCCTGCTCATAGGCCAGCTTGGCGGCACGCGCCGTGATTTCGGCCTCCGTCATGTCCACCGGCGTGGTTTCGAACAACCCGGACTGCACCACGGACGCCAGGACCCGAACCGGCTTTGCAACGCCCCTTGAGGGCTTGGTGCTGAGCACGAGGGCCGCTGCACCGTCAACCACGGCGGGACAGCACTGCAGCAGCGTGAGCGGCTCAGCCACTGGGCGGGACGCAAGAATCTCCTCGCGGGTCGCCAGCTTTGCAAACTTGGCGATGGGGTTGAGAACACCGTGCATGCGGTTCTTCACGGAGATATCCGCCAGCGTCTCGAGCTTGAGACCCTGATCGTGCATGTATCGCCGAGCGCGCATGGCGTACAAGGCCGGCATGATCATGCCGCGCCTGTTGTTCCAGTCCTTCTGGCTGAGCTGCAATGGCCCGCCTCCGAGACTGCTCAGATGATCCATTCCGAAGACCAGGACGGTGTCGTACTGCCCGGCCTTGAGCGCCTGCAGTGCGAGATTCAGTGCGGTCGCTCCACTGGAGCAGGCGTTGTCCACGTTGTAGACCGCGCCCCCGTTGGGATGCAGTTCACGCAGTGCACGCTGCCCCGGCAACGTGGCCCCGAGCGCGTTGCCGCAGTAGAACGCCTGTACGTCGGAAAGCTGCGTGCGAGCATCTTCCAAGGCGTCGAGAATGGCCGATTGAACCATCGCCTCCTCAGTCAATTCCGGAAAGCGGCCAAAATCGGTGATTCCAACGCCGGTGATCAATGGCAGGTTCATGGCATCACTCCTGGAAGGCGTAATCGGGCGTGCCGTCGGGCAACGCGAAAGACACCACACGCACGCGGCTTTCGATCGCAGGTGGGCTTCCATCGAACAAGAGCCGACCGAAGGCGCGAACGCCCGGCTCGAAGTCGACCATCGCCAGGCAGTACGCCGGCTTGTCTTTGCCGGGGTGCACCAAAGTGAAGCTGTAGAGAGACCCGGTCGGTCCGAGTTCGACTTCCTCGATCTGCTGGTTGTCTTGAACGAATTCGATCGGTGGGAATTGAGGAGGTTGCCCGCCTGCCTGTGTGGCAACAAGCAACATGCCGCCAGGGGTTTCACGGAAGTGGGAATCCGTACGCTTGATGATCTTCAAAAGGTGTCTCCTGTTCCGGTGGCAATTGCCACGGCAACAGGTAGTGTGGTGACCCAGGCTCGGCCAGTCATTGGATTTCTACTGGGCACTCTTTAGCATTTCTAAAAGATTGGAACGTGTAGTCCTGCTAAACCGACAGCAGCCAAACTGCAATGACGGCCACCGTGTGCACGCGGATACTGAATGAATGAAAGAACAAATTCGCGTTCCGGTCACCTTGATGCGCGGCGGCACAAGCAAGGCGGTTTTCCTCGCACAGCGTGATGTGCCGTCGGAGCCGGAATCGCTGCAGCGATTTCTACTGGCTCTGTTCGGCAGCCCCGATGTGCGCCAGATCGATGGGCTTGGCGGAGCCGACATCCTCACGAGCAAATGCGCAATCATTGGCCCTCCGTCACACCCTGACGCAGACATCGACTACACCTTTGTGCAGATCGGGATCGATCAGCCAAGCGTGAGCTTCGAGATCGTCTGCGGCAACATTTCATCGGCCACGGGGGTCTACGCGCTGCAGGAGCAATTGATTCCTGTGCAAGAACCCTCCACCACCGTTCGAGTGCACAACACCAACACCGGCAAGATCCTGCGCATGGTGGTGCAATGTGCGGACGGCGAGCCGCGCGTGGAAGGTGACAGCGAAGTGGATGGGGTGCCCGCCAAGGGCGCTGAAGTCGCGTTGGACTACTCCGGCACCAGCGGCGCCACGACGGGCAGGCTGTTGCCCACCGGGCAGGCACGGGATTCGGTCTACGTCTCAAAGCTCGGTCGTGAGATACCCGTCTCGATCGTCGATGTGGGCACGGCGTGTGTCTTCATCCGCGCGGCGGATCTGGGCGTTACCGGCACGGAACTTCCCGGTCAGCTCAGTCCTGACATCTACGAGATGGCCGAGGAAGTCAGGCGCTGGGCCGCCAATCGTTGCAACTTGCCAGAGTCAGGGACCCTCACTCCCTATCAGATCCTCATCGGCGCACCGCAAGACTATCGGACCATCGGCAGCGGTCGAATCGTCAAGTCGTCGGAGATCGACTTCGTTGCGCGCATGGTTCTCAATGGCGGGGCGATGCACAAGGCTTTCCCTGGCGGTGGCTCGGTCTGCCTTTCCGTGGCGGCGCAGATCGCGGGGACGATTCCGGCTGAGGCGCGAGGAACTCATGCCGGCCCGACGCGCATCCGCATCGGGCACCCAAGTGGTGTGATCGGGATTTTTGCGAATGTGGCTCGCTCTGCCGACGACGAGTGGACGGTCCGTGAAGTGCACTTCACTCGAACTGCTCGGCGCTTGCTGGATGGAACGGCCTATGTGAGGCGAGCCCTTCTCGACGTGGGCTGACGATGACGCAAGATCTTTTTTCTCTGCAAGGCCGCACAGCGCTTGTCACCGGTGGCTCACGGGGCATAGGCCGCATGATCGCCGAAGGATTCTTGGGCCGGGGTGCACGCGTCTACATCAGCGCGCGCAAAGCTGCAGCGTGCGATTTGGCGGCTGCAGAGCTGTCGAAGAACGGCCACTGCGTCTCACTGCCCTATGACGTGTCCACGGTCGCGGGTTGCCAGGCTCTGGCCGCTGCCTACGCTCAGCATGAACCCGCGCTGGATATCCTGGTCAACAACGCTGGCGCTGCCTGGGGGGAAGACTTTGATGCTTTCCCCGAAAGCGGCTGGGACAAGGTGGTCGATCTCAATCTGAAAACGCCCTTCTTCTTGACGAAGGCGCTGTCCGAGCCGCTGCGCGCCGCGGCCAAGGCGCGTGTGGCAAAGATCATCAACATTGCCTCCACGGATGGCATCGCGCTCAATCCTCAGGAGAACTATTCCTACGTAGCCAGCAAGGCGGGCTTGATCCACCTGACACGGCGGATGGCGCTGCGCCTGGCGCAGGACAACATCGCGGTCAGCGCCATTGCACCTGGTGCGTTTCCATCCGAGATGAACAGAAACGCGCGCGACCGCGGGGACGAACTGTCCGAGTACATACCCGCCAGACGCATCGGCACTTCAGAGGACATCGCGGGCGCGGCGATATTCCTGGCGTCGCGTGCAGGTGACTATGTAATGGGCTCCACGCTGGTGGTAGACGGTGGTGTGACCCACGCCCGAGCCTACAGGTGAGTGTGTCTATTGGATGGCCGCTGGCTTTCGGCGACGCGCTGACCTGAAACCACGTGTCATGCACCGACTCGAAAGCGGTCGTTGATGTAGGTGGCGGGTGGCTTTCCAAAAGCCTTCTTGAACATCGTATTGAAGGCAGAGGGCGACTCATAGCCCAGGTCATAGGCGACTTGCTGGACGGTCGCGCCACCGGACAGCTCCCGAAGTGCCACGATCATCTGCAGCTGGCGTCGCCAGCGTCCAAAGCTCAGGCCCGTCAGCGAGGTGCAGAGTCGATTCAACGTTCGATCGCTCATGCCCAGTTCACTTGCCCAATTCGTCTGGGTCCTGCGATCGGAGGGATCGAGCATCATGGCCGTTGAAATCTTTCTAAGCCTTGCGTCCTCAGGCATCGGCAGGAACATTTCTTCCCTGGGCATCGTGCAAAGTTGGTCAAGCAGCACCTGCGCCAGTCGATCGGTCGGTCCGCCAGCTTCGTAGAAGGGCGGCAATCCTGCGAGGTACTGAATCATCTCGCTGAGCATCGGGCTGATACGCAAGGTACAGCAACGGGCAGGCAAAGGAGCAGCGCCAGGTTCCACGAAGAGGTAAAAAATCAGCGCGTTCGCCGTCCCTCGGTTGCTGTGTGGCGTGCCGCCCGGAATCCACACGCCCGCCTGAGGCGGGACCATCCATAGGGCACCGGGCACATCACAAGAGACGGCACCGCGCAGTGCGATCACGAGCTGGCCAGATCGGTGCTCGTGAACAGGGATCTCTCGCTCGCGCGCCGCCACATCGACGCGCAGTGCCATCACGGGTACTGACGGTTCGTAGTCCAGACCTGGCTCACCGAATTCTGCTCTTCGCATATTGAGAAAGTTGGTGTTGCTCCCGCCACCCGGCTTATGTCTGCCTATGCGGGCTCCTCATTGTTGCCAATGCACGCGCCGCCTCAACGATGACCGAAAAGAGAAGTCGTTCGTCCAAGTTTGCAATTCTCGGCTCGATGGCCAGTCGATAGCATCGATACATGATAATGATTCGCAACAAGGATGAGACGGTATCGGCCCGGTCACTCTTCATCCTTTTCATCGGCCTTGTGCTGATTGGCGTGGTGCGTCGATCATGCAACGCCACCAGCGAAGCACTCAAGGATTCTCTCCTGCAGCGCTTCGACATGCCGCTGTGTCCAACGATTCCGGCGCGCGATCTGACACAGCTGGCCTGCCTCGCCCACCAATGGCTTCGCGATGTCGTCAGCATCACCGTCTCCGGTTTGCTCTCGCGTTCCCGCTTCTTGTTGAAGCATGCCCGCACCGGCCCTCAGGGCGACGCAGCATGAGCACGCTGCCTCGTTTCTCTCGACAGGAGTTGCTCTTTTCTCTCAAGAGCTTCGTCG
This sequence comes from Variovorax sp. 01N429, assembly GCF_056399425.1. Lineage (NCBI taxonomy): Bacteria > Pseudomonadati > Pseudomonadota > Betaproteobacteria > Burkholderiales > Comamonadaceae > Variovorax > Variovorax sp. 01N429. The sequence continues at coordinate 178,453 of NZ_JBFTRG010000010.1, forward strand.
CAGCCATGCTTGCGCTTTACCTGTCCAGCCGCCTCGGGCTACCTCGGCCCTTCTGGGCCATGATGACCGCCTACATCGTGGCCCACCCTCTGGCCAGCCATGTGCGCTCCAAAGCTCTTTATCGGTTTTTGGGCACGTTGCTCGGTTGCGCAGCGACCGTGGTTCTTGTCCCCTCGCTGTCTGGTGCCCCAGAGCTCCTGTCGCTGACCTTGGCGCTGTGGGTGGGACTGTGCCTCTATTTTTCGCTGCTGGACCGAAGCGCGCGTTCCTACGTCTTCATGCTGGCCGGCTACTCAGCCGCCTTGATCGGGTTCCCGTTGGTGGAAGCCCCCGCGGCGATGTTCGACACGGCCGTCGCACGGGTCACTGAAATCGGGCTGGGAATCCTGTGTGCCAGCTTGGTCCACAGCATCGCGCTTCCTGCAGGCTTGGGCCCTTCCTTGCTTGGCGTGATGGATCGAGCACTTGGCGATACGCGCCTATGGCTCACTGACCTGCTACGCGAGTCACCGAAGGAAGCAAAGGACGAACGTATTGCAGTGGACCGCCAGCGGCTGGCTCTGGACATCACACAACTGCGTCTGCTGTCCACACATATACCCTTTGACACCACCAACCTGCGCTGGGCAGGGGGCGCCATCGACACCCTGCAAGACCGCATCGCCGGCCTAACCCCGGTGCTGTCGGCGGTAGAGGATCGCCTGGAAGCGCTGTGCACCGCCACGGGGGGAGTGCCGGATGACATCGGCTCGGCTTTCGTGGGGCACTCAAGCTGGCTGAACCCGAGCGCGACAGGCGCACAAGTGGGCGAAGCACGCGCCGCCTTTCGTGCCATCGCGGACGGTCCGGCCGCTTCCCTCTGGGTCCGCGCGCTGCGGATTGATTTGGCAACCCGCCTGGAGGACCTGGTCGCGCACTGGGCTGCCTGCATCACGCTGCGCAACGATATCGACGCTGGCATTGCCGGGAACCCGGCGCCATTGCGGCGCACCGCATCTCTGGGTCGCAGGGTGCTTCACCTGGACAGAGGACTCGCGCTGCGATCGGCTATCACTGCGGTGTTGGGCACCTGCATATCGTGTGCTCTGTGGATCGCGACGGGCTGGCCCTCGGGATCCGCCATGGCCATGGGCGCTGCAGTCTTTTGCAGCTTCTTCGCCACGATGGACGATCCGGCGCCTGCCATGCACAAGTTCATCACGGCGCTGTTGTGGTCGTTGCCCGTGTCCGCCTTTTATCTCTTGGGGGTCATGCCACTGGTACATGACTTCGGCATGCTGGTGCTGTGCATCGCGCCTCTATTTTTGGTGGTCGGGTGTTACATGGCACGGCCGGCGAGTTCCCTGGCGGCCCTCGGCATGTTCTTCGGTGTCGCCGGAACGCTCGCCCTCCAAGACACGGCCACCGCCGATTTGGTGAGCTTCATCAGTTCCAACCTGGCTTTGTTTGTGGGTGCGGTGATCGCGGCCCGCGTCACCGCTGTCATGCGCAGCGTGGGTCGTGACTGGACTGCCGCGCGCATACGACGTGCGACCTGGAACGATCTTGCCCATCTGGCTGCTCTTCCTCCAAACCCGTTCGACCACGACGCCTACGCCGGCCGCATGCTCGACAGGATCTCGCTATTGGCGCCGCGCGTCGCGCCTGACGGTCCCGAAGAGGTCCAGCTTGCCGCACACCGCGCACTGCGCGAGTTGCGCTTAGGGGGGGACATCGTCGCGCTGCAGCGGCATCGCGGGCGCCTTCCGGGAGAACCTGTCAGCCGCCTTTTCAAGCAATTGGTCCTCGTCTTCCGCGCCCAGGTAGCAGGAGCGCCTCTGCGTCATGCATCGCTGCTGCCGCATATCGATCGGCTGTTGCTTGATGCCCTGATGGCGGATGCCGAGCGGCCTGCCATCGCGGCACTCGTGGGTCTTCGACGCAACCTCTTTCCAACAGCTCCCCTCGCGCTCCAACCATGATTGAAGTCAACTTTTTTGGCGTGGAATTGCCCTGGCTTTTACTGCTGGCAGGCGGCGCGCTTCCGTGTTCCTGGGCAACGCGCCGCCTGCTGGCCACTGTCGGTGCTTACCGATGGATCTGGCACCCAGCCCTGTTTGATCTTTCGCTGTACGTCCTGGTGCTCTACGCCTTGGTTCATCTCACTGGCGCAATCGCCACCTCGCCTTAAACCGGACCGGTTCCACCTATGAAATCTGACGCCCTCTCCTTGTCCATCCGGACTTCCCGTCTTGTCCGACCCGCCATTCGTCTGTTGGTCACCGTGCTAATGGTGGCCGCAGCCGGCTGGGCAGGCTGGCGCTTATGGGACCACTATGAACTCGCCCCATGGACACGCAACGGACGCGTGCGGGCCAATGTCGTGCAAGTCGCGCCTGATGTGTCTGGCATGGTCGCGAATGTGGCGGTGCACGACAACCAGTCCGTTGGCGCTGGCGCCTTGCTGTTCTCGGTGGATAAGGCCCGCTTCGAGCTGGCGCGAGAACAGGCCCAGGCCGCCGTCGCGACGCAGAGCATCGCGATCAGCAACCAGCGCATCACGCTCGCACAGGCGCAGCGCGAGAGCAAGCGCAATTCCGACCTGGGCGATTTGATCTCGCTGGAAGCTCGCGAGCAGTCGCGGCTGAAGGTAGACCAGGCCAAAGGCGCACTTCAAGCGGCCGAAGCAGCGTTGCGGCAGGCGCAGGTCACGTTGAACACTTCGACGTTGAACCTGGAACGCACCCAGGTGCGCGCACCCACCGCTGGCCGCGTCACCAATCTCGACCTCCGCGAGGGCGCCTATGCGAGCGCCGGCCACCCGGTGATGGCATTGGTTGACGCGGGTTCCATCTATGTCGAAGGCTATTTCGAGGAAAACAAGTTGGCTCGGATTCATCAGGGCGACCGCGTGCGAGTCACGCCCATGGGTGCCGCGGCGCTCGAGGGCACCGTGGACAGCATCGCCGCGGGGATTGCTGACCGTGACCGCAGTACCAGCGCCAACCTGCTTCCCAGCGTCAATCCCACGTTCAACTGGGTGCGGCTTGCGCAGCGCGTGCCCGTGCGAGTCAAGCTGGATCAGTCGTCCTCGGGCACCCCTCTGGTAGCAGGCCAGACGGTCACCGTTGAAATACTCGAGACCGCTCGGACCACGGAGGCCACGGCCCGGATTTCAGAAAGCCGGGGATGAACGTCATGTACCGACTCTTGGTTGCCGCCACGGCGGCAAGTGCACTTCTCGCAGGTTGTGCCAACCCGCCCGTTGGGCCGGACTATGTCGCCCCCGCCCCGCTCTCTTTCGCACAAGCCGCCTCCGCGGGCACATTCCAGTCCGCCGGTGGCTATGGGGCAGAAACGACTCTGCCGCCGCACTGGTGGAGGCTCTACAACGACCGGCAGTTGGACGCGTTGGTCACACAGGCGCTCGAACACAACACCGACCTGCGGCAGGCCGTTGCCAACCTGGAGCGCGATCAAGCGCTGGAGGCCGAGTTGCACGGAAGTGAGAGACCGGCGGTGACGGTCAGTGGCGGCCCCGGGTTTGGACACGTGTCGGGCTTGAGTCTGCTGCAGAGCGACTACGAGCCACCCACCCACGGCACATACAGCGCGGGTGTGTCCTTCTCTTATCAGCTGGACCTCTTCGGTCAACTGCGGCGCGCCATCGAAGCGGCTGAGGCAGGCACCGGCGCTGCGCAGGCGGCGGCCGACCTGGTACGCGTACGCGTCGCCGGAGGTACGGCACATGCCTATGCGCAAGCATGTTCAAGCGGCTATCGCTTGCGCGCAGCGCAGGAGTCGGTTCGTCTGCAGGAGGAAGCGATCCGACTCTCGGAGCGCCTTCGGCAAGCGGGCAAGGTTGGGGAAATCGACATTGCACGTGCAAAAGGCCAACTGGAACAACTCCGTGCTGCGCTGCCGCCACTCCAGGCTCAGCGCCAAGGCGCGTTGTACCGGCTCGCGACACTCACAGGCGCCGCCCCACGCGACTTCCCTGCGGCCGTCGCCCATTGTGAGCAGCCGCCGCACTTGGCAGGACTGCTACCGGTGGGAGATGGCACGGCCCTCCTGCGCCGGCGACCAGACGTTCGTCAGGCCGAACGCAGTCTGGCGGCAGCCACTGCCCGCATCGGCGTCGCAACTGCCGATCTCTACCCCAAGGTGGCGCTGGGACTCTCGGCCGGCTCGGCTGGCTTCCTGGCAAGGGTTGGCAACCGCGAATCGCTCAGCTACAGCCTGGGGCCATTGATCAGCTGGACTTTGCCGAACACAGGGGTCGCTCATGCGCGCATCGCACAGGCAGAGGCAACGACGCGACTCGCCGCTGCCCGCTTCGACGGAACCGTGCTCACCGCACTGCGCGAGGTGGAAACGGCGCTCGATGTCTACGCACGCGAGCTGGGACGTCATGCTGCGCTCTCCGCTGCCCGAGAGCAAAGTGCCATCGTCGCGCGTCAAGCCCGCACCCTCTATGTGAACGGCAAGACGGGCCAGCTTGAAGCATTGGATGCAGAGCGCACCCTGGCGGCCAACGAAGCCGCTCTTGCAACGTCCGCTGCCCAATTGGCAGAGGATCAAGTCGCCGTCTTCATGGCGCTGGGAGGTGGCTGGGAAGCCGATGAGGTCCTCGCGAAGGCCGTGCGCTAGCGCACGCCCAAGCGTTTCTCAAAGGCGGAATAGGCGGCGGGTGGCAATTCCACTGCGAAAGTCCGGTCGGGCTGGGAGGCTTTATGGAAGGGCTTGATCTTTTGAAGACCTTTTTGGAGGTCGCCAATGTGGGCAGCTTCTCGCGCGCGGCGGGCAAGCTAGGCATCTCGAAGGCCAGCGTGAGCAAGCATGTTGCGAGCCTTGAGGGGCGTTTCAAGGTCCGGCTCATGAACCGCTCAACTCGGTCGGTAACATTGACCGATGCTGGGAGGCTGCTCCAGCTTCGCAGCGCGCCGCTGATGGAAATGGTCGAGTTGACACAGAGCGAATTGCAGGCGCATGCCTCACACCCAAGCGGCCGTCTTCGCGTTGCAGGTCTTCACGGGCTCGTGCAAACCGAGTTCCCGAGCCTGCTGAGCGAGTTCCTCACGCTCTATCCAGATGTCCATATTGATCTGCAGATCGGCAATCGCGTGGTCGATCTCGTGGAGGAAGGTGTCGACATCGCCCTGAGGTTCGGGCGCATCGGTGATGAGAACCTCATCGTGCGTCGCCTCCAACGTGTGGAACTCATTCTCTGTGCCACGCCCAGCTACTGGGCCAAGCGCGGCATCCCCAAGACACCTGACGACATGCGACGGCACGACGTGCTCACCTACTCGCTTTCGCCGGGCACACCGCATCTTCCGTTCGAGGTCGACGGCGGTCCGTACAACATTCCGATCTACGGACGCATGGATGCAAACGACTCAGGCACTCTCATCGCCGCGGCACTGGCGGGCATCGGCGCGGTGTGTGTGCCGGCGTTGCTGGCTCAGCCGTACACGGAACGTGGCACCCTAGTCCCGGTACTCAGGAAATTCATGCCGCGTGACGTCTGGCTCTACGCGGCGTATTCGCAGCGCCGGCACAACAGTGCAGCCTTGCGCGCGCTGCTGGAGTTGCTGGAAGTGCGTATGCGGGGCGATGCACCCGACAATCCGGGCTAGGGCAGGCGGCGCCGCATTCCTTTATTTTCTGTTGACAGATCGACTCCGGCTCTCTTGACATGTTGCATTTGCAGATGCCGACCGACATGTTCGGCACGCTGCGTTGCGCCGATGAAAGTGGGGTGAGTGCGGGCCTCGTCTATGCCGGCGGCATCCAGGATCCCCCGATCCAGAACATCGGCTTCGCCGTGGCGCAAGCGCTGAAGTGGGATAACGCGGACGCGGTGATGCTACCGTACACCCTCGTGGTTCGGTCGATCTGTAGGACTTTGGAGGTCAAGACTCGACAGCCGGGTGGTTGGAACCCAATTGGCGGTCTGTGCCAGGAAACACCGCCAAGTTGAATCGCACCCGGATCTTCTCGCGAAGAGCCGGATGAATTCCGTTCGGATCCACCAACATACCCCATTGCTGCTTGTTGTGATGGTGCGAGAGTTGGTGCAGGCCGAATGCATGCATCATGGCGCCGCGACGGCCGCCTGCGTCCTGGGCGTGATTCACGGATTCCTTGACTGCTTTGAGGACGAAGCTTCCCTTAGTGGCGACCTTCTTGGCCAAATCGAGCGAGCGCTCCATCAATGCGTCCGTCGGAACCACTTGATTGACCATGCCGCATTGTTGCGCGTCTTGCGCGCTCAGCCAGTCCGCGGTCATCAGCCATTCTTTCGCCTTGCGCGTGCCTAGTTCCCATGGATGCATGAAGAACTCGACTCCCGCAACACCAAATTCCAACGTTGGATCACGAAACCGAGCGTTCTCAGCGGCAATGATCATGTCACAGCACCACGCGAGCATCAGCCCGCCCGCCACGCAAGAGCCTTGCACCGCGGCGATGGTCGGTTTGGCCAGATTGCGCCAGCGTTCGCACATCTCCAGATAGATTTCCTTCTCTCGCCCGTAGAGTCCCTCCACGCCAGCACCATCGAATGCGGCCCATGTGCCGACAGTGCGAAAGTCACGCCATGTCCGGATTCCATCGCCACCCATGTCATGCCCAGCGGAGAAATGATCTCCATCTCCAGAAAGGATGATGACCTTCACCTCGTCGTCCTGCGCTGCACGGTCAAAGGCCGAATTGAGCGCATAGGTCATTTCCATATCTTGCGCGTTTCTCACCGCTGGACGGGACATCGCAATGTTGACGATGTCCGGCGTCAAGTGTGCATAGCGCACGCCGGCGTATTGATGGGGATCGAAGGACGGTGACTGCATGGCCAATGGCTCCTCTTAATGTCTTTGATCAGGTGAAAGTGGGATGGGCTGTACCTTGGCCCCCGTCGCGGCTGCGATGTACTCCCGCATTCGCAGAGTGACATCGACCTGCATTTCGCCCGGCAAGGGGTGCAATTTCTCAATTTCCTCAAGGATGAGCGGGTGCCGGTCGTTGACGGGTACGCCGAGTGCGAGTGCCCATTTCTCGACTTGAAAGATGAACTCGGGACTCACTCGAGGCGGAACTTTTGCGTTCATTGGATCGCTCATGGCTTCATCAAGCGAAACGAAGTCCACCGCTGCATGGCGAAAGCGGGCAAGGATGCTGTCGAGGCAGTCCGCTGCGATGGAGGTACCGTGGATCAGCCAGATATGGACTGGGTCGCGACCAAAGACGGCACGAGCGTTCGCGGCGTGTACCCGCAGTTCGTGCAGTGCGCTGTCCGCGTAGGCCTGACGAAGATGCGCGGCCTCTTCGGCCGATCCACGCCCGAGCACCCGACAGTACGCCGCGTTCCAGCTTATATCGTGAAATCCGATGCTGACGGGTATGGGTGTGTAGGCCATCTGCTCGAGCCGGCCCAGAATCGCCTGGCACTTGCAGGCCGTGTCACCCCATAGATCCATACAGAACCTGAAACAGCGCCGTGGGGCGTGATTGATGTAGCGACCGAGATATTTCTCTGCCTTCTCGATGTCGCGCGCGTAGACGTCTGCATCGACCCAGTTGATAGGGGGGTGGTGGTGTGTATGGTTTGCGACGTGATGGCCGCTTTCAACCCATTTGTCGAAGACCTTGAGCAGTCCCGGATCGTCCTCCACAGGCGCTGTGTTGGAAAACTGATAGACACCAGAAACGCCGTGCGACTTCAATGCGGAAATAATCGCCTGCACGTTTGATGGCACACTGTGCGCGGGTGCCATCGGCACCCCGCGCAGCAATAGCATGTCGTCGACGGTGATGGCAATTTTCAGCCGACCCAATGGTGAAACGGGCAAGGGGGACGCATTGAACTCAGTGGTGGATTGCATGTTGCAGCGTGCCGATCATTTGGCGATTACTGAGCATTGCAGCAATGATGGTCGTCGTCTATTCAGTAATGCGAAACTTGACTTTCAGCATGGGAAAGTCGATGAAGCGAAACGCAGTCGCGTAGACCGTTCTGGGCGGTCATGGTGAACGGCAACGTTAGGGCGCCGGAACACTTCAGGCGCGTGATCCAGTTCGACATCACGGATCTTCGGCTGATGGTGTGCATTGCCAATACAAACAGCCTAACGCGCGCGGCGGAACAGATTCATATTTCGCTTCCTGCGGCAAGCAATCGCATCAAGCAGCTTGAGCAATCAGTGGGAGCGCGACTGATCAACCGGACCAGCAAGGGCATGACGCTCACCGTTCCGGGGCAGTCCATGATCAAGCACGCTCGGCTCATCCTTGATCAGATCGAACAACTGCGCGGCGAATTGGTGGACTTCACCGAAGGGGTGAGTGGCCGGTTGCGGATCATGGCTAGCACCACCGCGACCAGTGAGTTCTTGCCGTCGGTGATCCAACGGTATTTATCCAGCAATCCGGGAACCAGTGTCGATCTGCGAGAGAGGTTGTCAAGCGACATTGTGAGAGCCGTATCCGAGGGCGTGATCGACGTTGGCGTGATTCTGGGAGATGTCGGAACGTCCGGGCTGGAGGTGATCCCCTATCGCCACGACCACATGGTATTGGCGGTGTCCGCGGATCATCCGCTGGCGGAAAGATCTTCCATCTCCTTCGCTGACACGCTTGACTTTGATCACGTCGGCTTGTCCCAGTCCAGCACGTTGCACGTCTTTCTTCAGGAGCAGGCAGAAGTATTGGGGCGCCGTATCAGTCTCAGAGCTCAGGTTGGCAACTTCGAAGCGCTGTGCCGGATGGTGCAGGCGCGAATCGGCGTCGGCGTGCTGACGCAATTGCCAGCGGAGCGCCATGCCAGGTCAATGAACATTCGCATCGTCCGACTGGAAGATGAGTGGTCAATTCGGCCCCAGTTCATTTGCGTGAGGAATATGGACGAACTGCCACCGTTCGCCCGCATATTCGTCGAGATGCTGCGTGCGGATGGAGAAAGCCAGCCCTCCGCGGGCTGAGAGCCCCCCAAGTTAAGCGGCTCGAAACTGCTCTTTTCGAATGGCGAATTGCCAGCGCCAGGTGTCGTCGCGATCATGCGGGTTCCCCAGGCGATGCGCCTCAAAAATTCAGCGATAGGAGACAAAAATGACTTTCAGACGACGTGCGGCGTTGGCACTTGCGAGCCTCATTGCATTGGTATGCCAAGGCGTATGCGCCCAGTCTTGGCCGGCGCGGCCGGTGCAGCTGGTTGTTCCATACCCGCCGGGGGGCGTCCTGGACAATTTCGTGCGGCCAGTGGCGGAGGCGTTGAGCAAGGAACTCGGACAGCCTGTAGTGGTGGATAACAGGGCGGGCGCAAACGGAATCATCGGAACTACACGGTGCGCGAAGTCCGTGGCTGACGGCTATACCTTTTGCATCGTCAATGGTGACATCATGTCACTCAACCCGCAGCTCTACTCGAAGCTTTCCTACAATCCGAAGACTGAGCTAGTTCCAGTCGTCCGCATGGCGAACATGGTCGCTGCGATCGTGGTCCCGACGAGCGTCAAGGCGCGCAGCCTCGCCGAATTGGCCGCCCTGGATCGTTCGAACCCTGGCAAGATCAACTGGGGCACCTTCGGTGTCGGCAGCACATCGCATGTGTTTCTCACCGAATACAACCGGGTGTTCGGTGCCAATCTAACTCATGTCCCTTACAACGGCTCGGCACCGCTGATGCAAGGACTGTTGGCGGGCGATGTAGACGCAGCCATGCTGGCGCACGTCGCCGTGGCGCAGTACATCGACTCAGGAAAGTTGCGCGCGATTGCCCTCATGGGCGAAAGCCGATCAGAGTACTTTCCAGGCGTACCTACCATCAGCGAACAGAAGCTCGGATTTTCCGGCGAGAACTGGATCGGTATAAGTGCACCGGCCGGCACGCCGCCGATTGTGCTAGACCGAATGAATCTTGCAGTCAACAAGATCCTTGCCGATGCAACGTTTCGCAAGAAGAGTCTGGACGCCCTGGGTCTCGAGCCGGTGGGAGGCACCCGAGACTCGTTCGCGCAGTACCTTGTGCGCGAGCAAGCACTCTGGGCTGAGCTGATCTCGCACACCAAGATCAAGCTGGATTGAGCAATCACACGATTGGCATCACGATGAAACTGCATCAACCTCCCACATTTTTTTCGCTGGTGCTGCGTGCTTTGCGCAGATACCCGGGTCGGATTGCGTTCAGCCAGGGTGGCGTCGCGGTTAGCTACGATCAGGTCATCAAATTCATGGGGAAAGTTCAGGCCGTCCTAGACGCGCACGGAATTCGACGCGGTTCCCGCGTTGCGCTGTTGACGGAAAATCGGTACGAGACTTGGTCTGCTTCCGTTGCGGTCCAGGGGCTGGGCGCTGCGACAAGCTGGCTGCATCCGCTCAGTTCGCTTGAGTCGCAGATTTCCCAAGTCCGGGATGTCGGCGCAGTCGCTTTGATCGTCGACAGTGATGCTTTTGAGGAGCGGGCGAATGAGCTTGCCGCGGCGCTCCCCGACGTGCGGTTATTCTGCGTCGGCCCGACTGGTGCAAAGGGCATGGACCTTCTTGCGCTGATCGAGGAATGCGAACGCATCGAGCCGATCGAGCGGGCCATGTCCACGGATATCGGAACTCTAAATTTCACCGGCGGAACGACCGGACGCCAGAAAGCGATCGTGCGCGAGGCAGGTCAGGTGGGATTGATGGCGATCGCCATGAACGGCGAACTTGAACTGCCCGACGGGGTGCAATACCTGGCGACCGCCTTGATCAGCCACGTCAGCGGACAGCTGATTGCGCCAACCTTGATGCGCGGCGGCACGGTTCATCTGATGAAGAAATTCGACGTGAGACAGGTCCTGGAGACTGTGCAGCGCGAGCGCATCAGCGCGACATTGATGGTGCCAACGATGATCTACAAACTTCTGGATGCACCGCTGGAAGATTTTGATCTTGGCAGTCTCAAGCTCGTGGTTTACGCTGGTTCAGTGATATCACCGGTCAGGCTGAAACAAGCCATACAACGCATTGGTCCTGTCTTTTCACAGCTCTACGCCCAAACGGAATGCACTCCCATCGCCATCCTGCGCCGCGCCGATCACGACCTTGGCGATCCCTCATCACTCGAAGCGTGCGGCTATCCAATGGCCACTGCCGAAATCGCGATTCTTGACGATGACAATCAGCCACTTCCCACAGGGCAGGTCGGCGAGATTTGTGTGCGCAGCCCGTCCGTGATGAAGGGTTATCTGGAACAACCGGACGCGACGGAGGAGGCGCTTTCGGGGGAGTGGCTGCACACCGGAGACATCGGCTTTGCCAACACCAGCGGCCGCTTGTCGATTGTCGACCGCAAGAAGGACATGATCGTTTCAGGTGGGTCCAACGTTTACCCTCGCGAAGTGGAGGATGTTCTTACGGCGCACGCCTCGGTCGCATCAGCCGCGGTGATTGGCGTGCCACATGAAGTCTGGGGCGAAGCCGTGGCGGCAATCGTGGTGTTACGTGGCGGGGCAAAAGTGACTGCTGATGAGTTGATTGCATATGTTCGGGAATGCAAAGGCCCGTTGATCGCGCCAAAGCAACTCGACTTCGCCGAAGCTCTGCCAACAACGCCTTTCGGAAAGGTCGACAAGAAGGCATTGCGCGCCTCCTACTGGCAGGGAGTGGCTCGAGCCATCTGACGCCGCCTCGTGCGAACCTGCCGCAGAGTGCAGAACTCGCGCCAGGCGCCGCCGCGTGGCTCGGTCTCTCTCCTACAACGTCCTGCATCCGAAGCATCCGGGCCTCATCGTCTGCGATATCTCCGGATACGGTGACGACGGCCCCTACCGCGACCGCAAAGCCTACGACCTCCTGATCCACAGCGAAGCCGGCTCTCTCAGCGTGACAGGCACGCCCGACGAGCCCGCAAAGGCTGGCTGCTCCGTCACAGACAACGCGGCGGGCATGTACGCCTCCATTTCGGAGCTGGCCGCATTGCTGCAACGCGGCCGCACGGGACAGGGCATCCGCGTCGACGTCTCCATGCTAGAGAGCATGGTCGAGTGGATGAGCTACCCGCTCCACTACGCGTTCGAAGGCGCGCCGCCGCCGTCGCGCGCGGTTCTCGATCTGTGCAAGCACCTCCGGATGACCCCAGCGGATGGCGTGTCGGTCCGCACCATCATGGCTACTCCATATCGGACCACGAGCGACACCGTAGCGAAATCCTTCAGCGGGTCACAAGGGATCTTCTTGACGAATCCCGCGATGTTGAGGAAGGGGTCCTAGTTGGCAACAAGACGGTGTATCCATCGCACATGGCGCGTGCCACTTCTGTGCTACCGACCGACCGTTCCACTCGCGCCCGGGTCCCACCGCCTCAAGCCGCACCCAATCCCGCAGCGAGCGCACCCGTGAGCTGCCCACTCCTGAGTGCGGCCGTGAAGGCCAGCATCCGATCAATCGGCACTCGAGCCCGTAGCCCGAGCGCTCGGTCAACGTGTATTTCGCCAGCCCCTGTTTCCAGCACGCGCGCCACGTCCGCAAGGCCGTTCATTGCCATCCAGGGACAGTGCGCGCAGCTCTTGCAGGTAGCCGAATTACCGGCAGTGGGCGCTTCGATGAAGGTCTTGTCTGGATTGAGTGTGCGCAGTTTGTGGAGCATACCGTTGTCGGTCGCGACGATGAACTCGGTCGCGTCCATGCGCTGTGCGGCGCTCAGAATGGCCGAGGTCGATCCCACCGCGTCGGCCAGCGCGATCACATCGGCCGGCGCCTCTGGATGCACGAGCACCTTCGCGCCGGGATGGTCCTTCATCAGAAGTTCGAGCTCCAGCGCCTTGAACTCGTCATGCACGATGCAGGCGCCCTGCCAGCTCACCATATCGGCGCCGGTTTCGCGGCGGATGTAGTCGCCCAGATGGCGATCGGGCGCCCAGAGGATCTTCTGGCCCTGCGCCGTCAGCGCGCGCACGACATCGAGCGCGCAGCTCGAGGTCACGAGCCAGTCCGCCCTCGCCTTCACCGCGGCACTGGTGTTGGCGTAGACGACCACCGTGCGGTCCGGATGCTCGTCGCAGAACGCGCTGAACGCATCCTCAGGGCACCCGAGGTCGAGCGAACACGTGGCGTCCAGGTCAGGCATCAGCACGCGCTTTTCTGGCGAAAGGATCTTGGCTGTCTCGCCCATGAAGCGCACGCCGGAGACAACGAGTGTCTGCGCCGAATGCTCGCGGCCGAAGCGCGCCATCTCGAGCGAATCACTGACCAGGCCGCCGGTCTCCTCCGCGAGGTCCTGCAGATCGGGATGAACGTAGTAGTGAGACACCATCACAGCGTTGCGCTCGACGAGGAGGTGCCGAATACGGTCCTTCAGTGCGGCACGCTCGCTGCGCGACGGTTCAGGCGGCACACGCGCCCAGGCTCGGCGCGTATCGCAGGCAGGGCCGTCGTTCTCAACGACGGCATCGCTCTGCCGGCGAGGCAAAGCCGGTTGCTCGTAGTCGACGCTGATGAGAGCAGATGACATGTTCAGGCTTCCTGAAACCGCATCGAGAAGTCCACGGCCTTCACGTCTTTCGTGAGAGCGCCCACCGAGATGCGGTCCACGCCGGTTTCGGCTAGCGCTCGGACGCTCTCGAGCGTCACACCGCCCGAGATTTCGAGCACGGCGCGGGCATCGCCAGCGGCATCGTTGCGGCGCACGGCTTCGCGCAGCGTTGCCAGGTCCATGTTGTCCAGGAGCACCATGCGCGCGCCGTCGGCCAAGGCCTCATCGAGTTGATCGAGTGTCTCGACTTCGATCTGGACGAAGCTGGCACGCGACGCCACTTCCCGGGCCGCATGCAATGCGGCACGGATGCCGCCCGCCGCCGCAATGTGGTTTTCCTTGATGAGGATGGCGTCATGGAGGCCGATGCGATGGTTCGTGCCGCCGCCGACGCGAACGGCGTATTTCTGCGCGAGGCGAAGGCCCGGCAGCGTCTTGCGCGTGTCGACGATCTGCGCGCGTGTGCCGCGCACTGCATCGACGTAGGTGGCTGTCTTGGTCGCCACAGCACTGAGCAGTTGCAGAAAGTTCAGTGCGGTGCGCTCGGCGGTCAGCATCGCCCTCGCACTGCCAGAGATTTCGAGCACGGTCTGCTCAGGGGCACAACGCGTGCCTTCGGCCACATGCCACACAATCCGCGCGGATGGGTCCAGCTCGCGCACGACCGCCTCCACCCAGGGCGCGCCGCACAACACGGCAGCTTCACGCGCGAGCACCCGGGCGTGGGCGCGGCGATCGGAGTGAATCAGCGAGGCCGTGAGATCGCCATTGCCTACGTCTTCATGCAGGGCCCGCTGCGCATCAGCGCGTGCCACGGCAAGCCATTCGGCGGAAGAAAAATCGAGGGTACTTTCCATCTTCATCATCGGTTGCGAGGCCACGCTCATTGAGCAAATGGGCGCGATCGTAGCAGCGATGTACACGACCACTGTCTCCTCAAAAATGCACGCTAGCGTATCGCAAGAGTCGGTTATGGTTCGCCCCGTTTGTCATTTGGTTCAAGGGCGACGACCTGTGATTTTTCATGAATTCGATGTGCTCATTGTCGGCAGCGGGCTCGCGGGTCTGAGTGCCGCACTGCACCTGGCGCCCACGCACCGCGTGGCCGTCATCACCAAGCGCGCGTTGCACGACGGTGCAAGCCATTGGGCCCAGGGCGGCATCGCTGCCGTGCTGGCCGAGGGCGACACCATGGACTCGCATGTCGAAGACACGCTCGTGGCCGGCGCAGGGCTGTGCGATCTGGCAGCCACGCGCTTCGTGGTCGAGCATGCCCCGGCGGCCATTGCGTGGCTTCGTGAACTTGGCGTACCGTTCTCGCTGGAGCATGGCGATCTGCACCTGACGCGAGAAGGCGGCCACAGCCAGCGTCGCATCGTGCATGCGGCCGATGCCACCGGCGCAGCCGTGCAGCGCACGCTGATCGAGGCGGTGCGGTGCACACCGGGCATCACGCTGTTCGAGGATCACACACTGGTCGACCTGATCATTGGGCGCAAGCTCGGCCTGCCCGACGCCGGCTGCCAGGGACTTCATGCGCTGGACACTGCGACTGGAGAGGTCGTGACCTTCCGCGCAACGCACACGATCCTGGCCACAGGCGGCGCGGGCAAGGTCTATCTCTACACGAGCAATCCCGACACTGCCACGGGCGATGGCATTGCCGCCGCATGGCGCGCGGGCTGCCGTGTGGCGAACATGGAGTTCATCCAGTTCCACCCAACCTGCCTGTACCACCCAGACGCGAAATCCTTCCTGATTAGCGAAGCAGTGCGCGGCGAAGGCGGACGGCTTCTGCTGCCTGATGGCACGCGCTTCATGGCGGCGCATGACGCGCGCGCCGAACTCGCCCCGCGCGACATCGTCGCGCGCGCGATCGACTTCGAGATGAAGAAGCACGGACTGGACTGTGTGCATCTGGACATCTCGCATCAGAGCCCGGCATTCCTGAAAGAACACTTTCCGAACATCCTCGCGCGCTGCGCCGAGCTCGGCATCGACATCACGCGCGAGCCGATTCCCGTGGTGCCGGCGGCGCACTACACCTGTGGCGGCGTGCTGACCGATCTCAGCGGCCGCACCGACGTGCCCGGCCTCTACGCGATCGGCGAGACCGCCTGCACCGGCTTGCACGGGGCGAACCGGCTCGCGAGCAATTCGCTCGTCGAATGCATGGTGTTCGCGCGCGCGGCAGCGACGGCCCTCGCGCAGGCTCCTGCGCGCGAGCGCATCGAGTTGCCCGCATGGGACGACAGCCGCGTCACCGATGCCGATGAAGCGGTGGTCATCTCGCACAACTGGGACGAACTGCGCCGCTTCATGTGGGACTACGTGGGGATCGTGCGCACGAACAAGCGTCTCGAACGCGCGGCGAACCGCATCGCCCTTCTCACAGGCGAGATCCAGGAGTTCTATGCGCACTTCCACGTCACACGTGACTTGCTCGAACTGCGCAACCTCGTGCAGGTGGCGGATCTGATCGTGCGCTCGGCGCAGGCACGCCGCGAAAGCCGAGGCCTTCATTTCAGCCGCGACTACCCGGCGCTCGCCGCCCCCGCAGCGCCGACCATCATGGTGCCGGCCGCGGGCTGACACCGTCCATCCATCCTTTTACCGAGAGAAAGAGTTTTCACGCATGTTCCGAACCCTGCTGAAGTCCAAGATCCATCGCGTCGCGGTCACCGATTGCGAACTGCACTACGAAGGATCGTGCGCCATCGACGAAGACCTGCTCGATGCCGCCGGCCTCGCCGAAAACGAGCAGGTCCATGTCTGGAACATCAACAACGGCGAGCGCTTCGTGACCTACGCGATTCGCGGCGAGCGCGGCACGGGCATCATTTCCGTCAACGGCTCTGCTGCGCGTCGAGCCGCGGTGGGCGACTTGCTCATCATCGCGGCCTTCGGCTTGGTGCCTGAAGACCACGTGCCGGCGTATCGACCGAAGCTGGTATTCGTTGACGACGCCAACCGCGTCAAGGAAGAGCGTGCGCACGTTCCCGTGCAGGCCGCTTCGAGCGAAGCCGCCGTAGCCTGATCCGATCGTCGCTAGCAGCCAGCACGCAAGATCTGCCATGTCACTGCTTACTGCGGCCGATGCGGCCACACCCTACGGCGCCCTGCCCCCGGGCTCTGCGCCAACTACGCCATCCGCACGCAAGCCGCTGAGCCTGCCGCGCCTGGCCGACATGCATGCACGCGGCGAGAAGATCGCCATGTTGACCGCATATGACGCCACCTTTGCGGCGGTGGCGGATGCTGCGGGCGTCGAGTGCCTGCTGGTCGGCGATTCGCTGGGCATGGTCTGCCAGGGCTTGCCCAGCACAGTGGGCGTCTCGCTCGACACGATGCGCTATCACACCGAAAGCGTCGCGCGTGGACTGCGCCGTGCGCAGGGCACTGCCTGGCTTATCGCCGATCTCCCCTTTGGCAGCTACCACGCATCGCGCGAACAGGCGCTGCGCAGTGCCTGCGAGCTGATGCAGGCCGGTGCGCACATGGTCAAGCTCGAAGGCGGCGGCTGGACCACGGACACGGTACGCTTTCTCGTCGAGCGCGGCGTTCCGGTGTGCGCCCACCTCGGGCTGACGCCGCAAACCGTGCACGCGCTGGGCGGCTACCGTGTTCAGGGCAAGGGCATCGAAGCCGCCAAACTGCTCAAGCAGCAGGCACACGCACTGCAGGATGCGGGCGCCTCGATGCTGGTGCTCGAGATGGTGCCGGCCGCGCTGGCCACCGAGCTCACGAAAGAGCTGCGCCATTGCGCCACCATCGGCATTGGTGCTGGCCGCGGCACCGCGGGCCAGGTACTGGTACTGCACGACATGCTAGGCGTCGGACTCGGCAAGCTGCCGAAGTTCGTGTGCAACTTCATGGCCGACGCACCGGGCATCTTGCAAGCCATGCAGGCGTACGTGCGCGCGGTCAAGGATGGCAGCTTTCCCGACGATCAACTCCACGCCTGGTAGGCGCATCAAGCATGTACATCGCCCGAACAATTCCTGAACTGCGAGACCATCTGAGTCGCTTCAGACGACCGGCTTTCGTGCCCACCATGGGCA
Organism: Variovorax sp. 01N429; assembly: GCF_056399425.1. NCBI lineage: Bacteria > Pseudomonadati > Pseudomonadota > Betaproteobacteria > Burkholderiales > Comamonadaceae > Variovorax > Variovorax sp. 01N429. The sequence continues at coordinate 195,997 of NZ_JBFTRG010000010.1, forward strand.
ACCTGCACGAAGGCCACCTCGCGCTGGTGCGGCAAGCGAAGCCGCTTGGCGACGTGACGGTGGCAAGCATCTTCGTCAATCGACTGCAGTTCCTGCCGCACGAAGATTTCGACACCTATCCGCGCACCTGGGACAGCGACTGCGAGAAGCTCCGCTCGGCGGGCTGCGATGTGCTCTTTGCGCCAGACGAACGCGCGCTCTACCCCGGGCCGCAGACGTGCAAGGTGCATCCCGACGGTGCCTTGGCAGATATCCTCGAAGGGCAGTTTCGGCCGGGCTTCTTCGTCGGCGTCTGCACAGTGGTCATGAAGCTCTTCGCGTGCGTGCAGCCAGCCGTCGCCGTGTTCGGCAAGAAGGACTATCAACAGCTGATGGTCATCCGACACATGGTCCAGCAATTCGCGTTGCCGATCGAGATCGTCGGCGGCGAGACGCAGCGCGCGGACGACGGCCTGGCGCTGTCGTCACGCAATGGTTATCTGAGCAAGGCAGAGCGCGCCGAGGCCGTGCACCTGGCGCATGTGTTGCGGTCCATGGCGGAGGCCGTTCGCATGGGCGAGCGCGACTGGGTTGCGATCGAGGGACGCGCGACGCAGGCGCTCCGCGCGCGCGGCTGGCAGCCCGACTACCTCGCGCTGCGCCGGCAAAGGGATCTGCAGGCACCTACCTTTGGCGATCCCCTGGTCGTGCTGGCCGCTGCACGCCTGGGAAGCACGCGCCTGATTGACAACCTCGAAATCAGGACGACAAACTGAAGTATTCGCCGCATGCCTGCCCATGATTCCTCATTGAACGTCTCGGTGCACCGCCACATCGCGCTAACCGAGCGCGCCATCCGACGCAATTGATTTACGAGCTTGTGCCACCTCAAATGGTTATGTTGCGAATGCCGTTGCGGGCCAGATCGCGCGCTATCCCAGCCACTGATTGGACGGAGCACCACAAGCGCAGACGGCCGAACCACTGCGAAACTCTCGTGCCGTGACGTCGTGGCGGACGCAATCGATCTGGTCAGGCGTCAGGCAACGGGTCCAGAACGAACGATCCGTCGAGAAACGCCTGGAGCGCGTCGTTCAACTTTTGATGATCCATGACGGACGGCCTTCAGAAATCGTTCGGGCATTCCCTTGCACTGACGTTCCTGAATTGTTGACGGCAGAACATTAGGTACCGGCTCGGTGTCATAGATTTCGTGACGTCTCTTCAGTGATCTGCATTGCAGTGCTCGCTTGCGGATTCGAATCGATGGGGCCGTTCGAATGCCGGCCTATTGAAGATTTCATCGCCTCAACTCAGGTGACGATTTCACGTCGGCGCGATCCGTGTGTTCTCGTAACTCGAGGTCCTTTCCAGCGCGGCAAGGCAGCCACTCTGGCGCTTTCAAAAGGAGGTTCTGCCTTCGCTTTGAGGTTCGGGATGCGAGCGACCTATTTCGGCAGCGAAGCACCGCCGCAAACGGCTATGTCTTGCCCGGTGATGGCAGCAGCCTGTTTCGAAAGCAGGTAGGCCACCAGTGCCGCGATTTCGTCCGGCTGAATCAGGCGGCCAATCGGTGGCAGGCGCGGCGCGCTGCCCGCCCGCGCCGGGTCCTGCAGCATGGCGGTCTGAGTGGCGGCGGGCGAAACGACGTTCACAGTGACGCCCTGCGCCGCAAACTCAGCTGCCCAACTGCGGGCCAGGGCAAGCAGCGCGGCCTTCGTGGCTGCGTATTGACTGCGCCCCGCCATCCCCTGGGCGACTCGGCTGCCAATGAACACCACTCGGCCACGGCCACGCGCCGCCATCGCCGGCACCATCACATCGGCGAGCCGAGTGGCGGCATCGACGTGGAGGCTCCACATCAGTTCACCGGCCGCATGGTCGAGCGCACCAAGCGGGCCGACACGCAACACACCGGCTGCATGCACGAACGCTTGGGCGTCCAGCAACTGCGGCACCACGCGGTCGATGTCCAAGCCGTCACCCAGGTCGACCTGCACATGATGAAAGCTCGGGTGGTCCAGTGACGGCGCGGCCACGTCCAATCCGGTCACACGTGAACCGGCGGCGAGCAGCCAAGCGGCGACGGCCTGGCCGATCCCACTGCTGCTGCCGCTCACCACGACATGCTGGGAAGCAAGATCACTCATGGAGAGCACTCCTTGGAAACCAGGGTTTGGGGGCTGTTCGGCTATTCCACACGTATGTTTCCCTCGGAAATGATCTTTTGCGAGCGCACCATGTCTTCCTGCTGGAATCTTGCAAAGTCCGCCGAGCTTCCCGGCGTAAGAAGCAGCCCCTGTTCCAGGAGCTTGCCTTTCATATCGGTAGCGAGCGCCTTGTTGACCTCCGCATTTAACTTGGCGGCAATCTCCGCCGGTAGCTTGGCCGGACCCCAGAGGCCGTACCAGCTGTAGAACTCATAGCCGGGGATGGTTTCGCCCACGGTTGGAACCTCCGGTAGGCTAGGTGCACGGCTGGCCGAGGTGACCGCGATCACTCGCAACATCCCACCCTTGTGATACTGCAGTGAGCCCAAGATGGGGTCGATGAAGCCGTCGATCTGTCCGCCAATCAAATCCGAAAACGCCGGTGCCGTCCCCTTGTAAGGCACGATCAGATAGTCGAGGTTGCCAGCGCGCTTGAGCAGTTCGGTCGACAGGTGCCCCGCCGAGCCGATGGAACCAACGGCGAAGGTCATTTTCCCCGGGTGAGCCTTGGCATAACTGATCAACGACTTGATGTCGGTGATCGGCAGGTTCTTGTTGACCGCCACGGACAGGGGTGCCTTGGCAACCAAGGCGATGGGTGTGAAGTCCCTGGCGACGCTATAAGGTACCGATTTCATCGTCATCGCCGCCGTGACAAAGGTCGACGCGTTGAACAGCAGCGTATAGCCGTCAGCTGATGCGCGCGACACCATATCCCCGCCAATGACGCCGTTACCTCCCGGCCGATTCTCGACGATGAAGTTCTGTCCGGTCTGCTCACTCAGCTTCTGCGCCAACTGCCGGCCGACGGTATCGAGCGTGCCGCCGGGCGGGAACGGAATGATGATCTTCACGGGCCTTGCCGGGTAAGCGTCGGCCCAAGCCGTGGACATCGGCGCCAATAGCGTGCCGACCAATGCAGCCAGCGAGAGGCCGACCCGGATGAACAGGCGGCGGGTGGGTTTGTTTTGCATGTTGTCTCCTCGCGCCCGCGCTTAGCGGACCAGACCGGCCGAACTCACGGCGCGTTGGATTTCGGCCTCTTCTTGCGCGGAAGGCCGATGCGTGGGCGCGCGCACGAAGTCGTTGGGAATGACGCCTGCGCACTTCATGGCCGTCTTCATGCGAGCATGAGCTTCGCCGGTGGGCTCGCCCGCACCGTATACAGCCTCCTTGAGAGGCGTGATGATGGCCTGGATGCGCCTTGCCTCGTTCAGGTCACCCTTATTCACCGAGGCAAAGAGGTCGATGATCAGTTGCGGGATGAAGCTGGCAAAGCCCACCAGCGCACCGTCGACTCCTTGCACCATCGAGGCGAGAAGGTACTCGTCGTGACAGGTCAGGATGGCTTTGCTGGCATCCGCATCACGGATGGCCTTCAAGTCGCGTGCGTATTTGCTCATCTCGCGCTGGCCCACCTTGAAGGCCTGTATATAGGGCAGCCGCGCCAGATCGGCGAGAAGCGCCGAGGAGTACGAAGCCTTGCTGTAAGCCGGGTAGACGTGGCACACCAAGTCAAGCTTCGAGGCCTGCCAGATGTTCTCGAAATAGGCCAACGCATGGTCGGCATGGAAGCCGAAGCGCAGCCAGTGGTGCGGCGGCATGACGTCGAGGGCAGCGGCACCTGCCTCCTTGGCCATCCGGGCATGATCGGCAGCGTCGGACAGCCCTTCGCAGACGATCGAGGAGATGACTGGCAGCCTGCCCTTGAGTTCGTCAGCGACGATGCGGGTGACCTCGGCGCGCTCCACAGGCGTGAGAGAGAAGACTTCTCCCGTGTGCCCGTTGGTCATGATTGCGACCACACCCTTGTGGCCGCCGAGCCAGGACGCCAGATGGCGCAGCGAAGGCTCGTCAATGGCACCGTCGGCGGTAAAGGGGCAGGCAATGGCGGGAATAATCCCGCGATAATTTGCGATGGCCGGCATGTTCGTATCTCGTGAGTGGTTTGGAATGTGCCGGATCATCCGGGCTGGGCTGACAGGGGTCCAATACCCGAATCGCATAGAACTATTCGGAACTTCCTTGAGACATCCGAGCATGGTGGAACATTGAACAATGGGCCCTGTTAATCGGCCGCTCGACCTCGAATGGCTCGAGGACTTCCTGACGCTCTCCGAAATCGGCAACTTCTCACGTGCGGCGCAAGCGCGCAACATCGCCCAGCCCGCATTCAGTCGGCACATCCGCTCACTCGAGGAGTGGACGGGCGTGGCACTCATCGACCGCACTCAACACCCCGCATCCGTGACGCCGGCAGGCGAGGTCATCCTGTCGACGGCCCGTGACGTGGTGCTGCGGCTGTCACAGGCACGCACCCAGGCCAACGAGGCTCACGACCAAGCTGAACAGAGCCTGCGTTTTGCGGCAACGCATGTCTTGTCCTTGGCCTTCTTCCCCGGCTGGCTGCAGCGGATCGAGCAGCAGCTTTCAACGCAGCTCGGGCCGATCCACATGGTTTCCGACAGCTTCAGGGCCTGCGAAGAACTTTTGCTGCACCGTCGCGTGCAGTTTCTGCTCTGTTACGGACATCCCGCAGTACCAACGCGGCTGCTGGCCCCGGATTTTGAGTTTGCCTGCGTCGGTATGGATCGGCTGATCCCTGTGTCTGCCCCTGCCCCCACAGGCGCGGCGCAGCATCCCGTCCGCAGCGCCGACGACACGCCCGTGCCGATGCTTGCATACAGCGAAGAGTCCTGGCTGGGCCAGATCATGCGGGTGCGGATGTGCAAGGTGTACGACCCGATGCGCTTCAAGCCTGTCGTCACTTCGCACCATACCGGGCTGCTCAAGAATCTGGCACTGGCCGGCCGCGGCTTGGCGTGGTTGCCGCAGAGCCTGGTCAATGCTGAACTCACCGACGGCCGCCTGGTTGCGGCTGACCAGGTCGTAGAGCGGGACAACGACGGTGACCACGATGAATGGCGGATGCCCGTGGAAATTCACTTGTTCCACGCCACGGCGGCACAGACTCCGATGGCAGATGCCTTGTGGCAACAGATCAAGGGGCCCTGAGACCTCGTGGCTCCCTTGGTCGATCAGTTCGCCGCCGCATGAGCGGCGGGGGATGCCATGACGCAGACGTTGACCACCTCTCTCAAGTCACTCTTCGTGCCGGCAGCGCCAACCGTGGCTTGCCGAGCACTTGCGTCGCCACGCGCGACGCGAACCGCCGCGTCAGGAAGCGCACGCCGAAGCACGACAGCTTGTTGAACAAGCCGGGCACAACCGTGCGCTTTCCACGCAGCATCGCGCGGATTGCGGCGTGCGCGACGAACTCCGCGCTTTTCGTCGACGCGTTCGCGATCCACGAGTAGTCACCCCCGCCGGACGCGGCGTGGAACGCCGTTTCGGTGCCGCCAGGGCAGATGCAGGTCACCGACAGCGGCGTGCCGCGATGCTCGTCATGGAGACTCTCGCTGAAGTTGCGCACGAACGCCTTCGACGCTGCATAAAGCGCCATGTTCGGCACAGACTGGTACGCGCCAGTCGATGCGATGTTCACCATGTGCGCAGGCCCGGTGCTTGCCTTGCGCGCATCGACGAAGCATCGCGCGAGCGCGACGAGCGAGGTCATGTTGAGCTGGACGAGTTCAGCGTCGCGCGCCCAATCGACCTCGTCAAATCGGCGGAAGTAGCCGAATCCGGCGTTGTTGATCAGGATGTCGATGGGGCCGCTGGCAGTGGCTGCAGCCCACAGTGCGCGCGCGGCGTCGGGCTTGCCGAGGTCCGCGGTGACGGTCTCGACCTTAACGCCCTTGCAACTCGCGGCAACCACCTCGAGCGCATCGCGGCGGCGCGCGGTCAGCACCAGGTCAACGCCGAGCGCCGCGAGCTCACGCGCAATGGCAGCGCCGATGCCGCTTGATGCGCCGGTCACCAACGCCCGCTTGCCGGCGTGGACGGCTGAGGTTGTATTCAAATCGCTCTCCTTATCCTGCAAAAAAATGATCCTGGCTCGGTTCTCCGGGACTTTGCGGTTGCCGACCGCCTCTATCTCATCTTGACGACGACCTTGCCCCTGGAACGTCCCTGCGCGAGGTATTCAAGTGCTTCCTTGGCTTGCTCGAACGGAAACACCTTGTCGATCACCGGCCGGATGCGCTCGGCCTTGAGGAGTTCACCGATATCGGCGAGTTGATTGCCGTTCGGGCGCACAAAGAGGAATGAGTAGGTGACGTCGCGCCTTTTCGCCAGCCGCTTGATCTTTCGGCTCATCATCGCGAAGACGAACGTCAGGACGAAATTCAGCCTTCGAGCGCGAGCGAATGCCGCGTCCAGCGGCCCGACCAGAGAGACCATCGCGCCGCGCGGCTTGAGGATGTCGACGGCTTTTTCCAACACGTCGCCCCTGACCGTGCCAAGCACTGCGTCGTAGCCGCGCAGCACGTTCTCGAACTCCTGCTTCTTGTAGTCGACCACCTCGTCTGCGCCAAGGCCGCGCACCAGTTCGACGTTGCCCGTGCTGGTGGTCGTTCCCACCTCGGCGCCGAGGTGCTTTGCCAGCTGAATCGCAAAGGTGCCAATACCACCAGAGCCCGCCGGGATGAACACCTTTTGCCCGGCCCGAAGATTGGCGCGTTCCTTCAGCGCTTGCCATGAGGTGAGCCCTACCATCGGGATCGAGGCCGCCTGCACGAAGTCCAGATTGGCCGGCTTCATCGCGGCAACGCTCTCCGGCACCACCGCGAACTCGGCGATCGAGCCCGTACCCAGGTCGAAAATGCTGGCGAAGACGGCGTCGCCAGGCTTGAATCGGGTCACGCGACTGCCGACCTCCGTCACCACACCGGCCAAATCGCTGCCCAGCGTCGCCGGAAGCTCGAACCGCAGGACGGCTTTGAAGACTCCAGTCGGGATGACGTTATCGATCGGGTTCACGCCCGCGGCGTGGACCTGGACCAGCAGTTGGTCGGGCTTCAGCGTCGGGCGGGGAACTTCGGCAATCCCGATCTCGGGAGATTTGCCATAGCGTTTGAAGGTAAGTGCCTTCATATCTTTCCGTGTTCCTGCGTACTCATGCGTTGACGTCGACAACCGTACGGCCCTGGACTTTTCCTGCGAACAATCGCTCGACGACGGCGGGCACCTCGGCAAGGCCAACGACCTGTGTCGTTCGCGCGAGTTTTTCCAAGTCCATGTCTCGCGCCAGCCGTGACCAAGCCTCGATGCGCACGTGTTGGGGGGCGTTGACCGAATCGATGCCGGCCAGCGTCACATTGCGCAAGATGAAAGGCAGCACCGAGGCCGGAAGATCGGTGCCCTGGGCCAGGCCGCAAGCGGTGACCACGCCTCGATACTTTGTCTGTGCCAGCACGTTGGCCAGCGTGTGGCTGCCGACCGAGTCGACGGCGCCAGCCCACCTTTCGCTGGCTATCGGTGCCGCCGGCTCCGAAAGCGTTCGGCGATCGATGATGTCGGCTGCCCCCAGGTTGCGCAGATAGTCGCTTTCCTCCAGTCGCCCCGTGGAGGCAATGACCCGGTAACCGAGACCCGACAGCAAGGCGATGGCGATGGAACCGACCCCGCCATTGGCGCCCGTCACGAGAACGTCGCCATGCTGGGGCGTGAGCCCGCCGTGTTCAAGCGCAAGCACAGACAGCATCGCCGTATACCCCGCCGTTCCGATGGCCATCGCATCTCTGGTCGACAAGGCCGCTGGGAGCTTGACCAGCCACTCACCCTTCACGCGCGCCTGCTGTGCATAGCCACCGTGATGAGTTTGGCTCAAGCCCCAGCCATTGGCGACCACGCGGTCGCCGGCAGCGATGCCGGGGTAGGAAGAAGTCTTGACTGTGCCGGCGAAGTCGATGCCGGGAATCAAAGGAAACTGGCGAATGACCGGCGCGCGACCGGTAATGGCCATCGCGTCCTTGTAGTTCACGGTGGAGTAGTCGACGTCGACCACCACGTCCCCTGGCATGAGGTCCGGTTCACTCAGGGAGACCACGCTGGTGGTGATCTTGTCGCCTGTCTTGCTGGCGAGCAGTGCTTGGAAGGTCATCGTCTTCTCTTTCAATGGAGTGTTGCTGGGAGTTGCCTGCGAAGCAGCGGGCCGCCTATGCGTCAAGCCGAAGTTCTTTGCGCACCCCGGCGTCGAGCACTCTGGCGGGCGCAAACCTGCGCAGCAGGCGCAGACGGCTGGCAACGCCGGGGGCGTAGTGGGTCTTGGGTTGTGTGGCCGTGGCCGCCTTCAACACGACGTCGGCCACCACCTCAGGCCCGTCTGCGCCGGCGATTCCCTCCTTGACCCGCTGCTCCACGCCGGCGCGAATTTCGCGGTACATGTCCAGAGGTTTGTCGGGCTGGATCGAATTCGCTTCGAACGGCGTGTTGATATAGGGAGGCTCCACGACCGAGACGCGAATGCCCTGCGTGCGCATTTCATGGTCCAGCGATTCCGAATAGCCGGCGACCGCGTGTTTGGTGGCGGAGTACAGCGCCATATAAGGTGCGGGCAGGAACCCCACCACGGAGCCGATGTTGATGATGCGACCGCTCGCCTGGCGACGCATATGAGGTACGACGGACCGGATCATCCGCACCATGCCGAAAAAGTTGGTGTCGAAGATGGCTTGGGCCTGCGCAATCGAACTCTCCTCCGCGCCGCCTGGCGCGACTCCAAAGCCGGCGTTGTTGACCAGCAGATCGATGCGGCCCTCTGACTGGAGCAACTGCTGGACCACAGCATCGACCGACGTGTCCTGGGTCACATCGAGTGGCAGCATCTCGAAGGCTCGCTGGCCCGCCTGTCCACCGCGCCGGCTGGTGCCGTATACCTTGTAGCCAGCCTTTGACAGCCGATGCGCGATGGCTGCGCCGATGCCAGACGAGGCCCCAGTCACGAGGGCCACCTTGCTTTTCGTGTTCATGCTGTTTCCCTTCAGGATTTGATATTCATATGATCGTCATCATATTTTCAAGCGAGCGAAGAAGCGACGGGTTTCGGTGGCGTCAGGCGATGGGCAGGTGCTTCAAGGCAGCCTCGCGCAGGTTGTCAGATAACGCAGGCTCGTCAACGACGCGAGCCAATAGCAAAGTGCCGACCATGGTGGCGACGGTCACAAGGGCGCGTTCGTGGGCGTGGGCCTGCCCCCAATCCGGCGATTGACGGGCAACAAGGTCGACCATTTCCTTGATGTATCGAGTGGTCACGCGCCGGACTTCGGGCGCTTGGCGCGCGGTCTCCGAGCCCAACGCAGCCAGCGGGCATCCCCGCTCCACCTGCTCCAGGTTCTCTCGCGAGAGATAGGCGTGGAGCATGTAGGTCAAGGCCTGTTCCGGGGGCACGCTGGCAGCCGCCTCTGCCGCCACGGCGGCCGACTCCGTACAGGCCCGCTCCGCTGCTTCCGCCAGCATGGCCTCCCGCGAGGCGAAGTGGGCATAGAAGGCGCCATGGGTCAGGCCAGCCTCTTTCATGATGTCGGCGACTCCGGTTCCGTCGTAGCCACTGCGGCGGATCGCCCGGGCGGCGGCGGACACGATCCGCTCGTGTGAGGCGTCCTTGGCGGCCGTTCTGACGGTGTGTTTGGTGCGTTTCGGATGTCGCATGACGCACATCATACGCAATTCAGGAAATCCGTGCTGGTGATGTTTTGGGCGACACCGTCCTTGCTTGCGCTCTTCTAGCGATGAAGCGTCGACACACGTTGCGGATGCCTGCGCCATTGCTGCGTCTGAATCCGCAATGGTCTTGAAGTCCGGTGCAAGCCGCCCTGTGAGCCACATCACTTCGACGTTGCGAGCACGTGCCCTGCTCCGTGTCCTGGGCGATTTTGTCGCCGACAGGACCGCGATTTTCTTCAATCAGGAGAGCTTCGAGTCTCGTTGGCCAGTGATCCTTTGGAGCATAACAATGACCCAAACGAGTATCGTAGTTTGCATTCTCCGGTTTTAAAGTTGCGGCTCCTATTTTGAAGAGGCCGAATCATGAGTGATATTCCTGCGATCAAATCTGCCAGCGGTGCCACCCCGAACGTCCGCGCACTGGTACAGGACGGGATCCCTGCGATCAATCCCGTCGTCGAAAACATTCTCAGCCGTAGCGCCGCCAAGTACTACGACCCGGACGCCACGTTGAGCGACGAACAAATCGGTGAGCTGGTGCGTATCACCACCACCGCGCCGACGTCCTTCCACTTGCAGAACTGGCGCTTCATCGCCGTGCGCACGCCCGAAGCCAAAGCTCGGTTGCGCCCGATTGCTTGGAATCAACCGCCGATCACAGACGCTGCAGTCACCTTCATCATCTGCGGTCAGTTGGCCGATGCCAGCGTGATTCCGCAGCGCCTGGCACCGTTGGTGCAGGCGGGCATCATGCCGGCGACGATGGTGCCGGAATGGGAGAGCCCCGCTCATAGCCTGTATGCCGAGGACCCGCAGCAGCAGCGAGACGAGGCGGTGCGCACTGGCGCCATCGCCGCGACGGCACTCATGTACGTGGCCCGGTCTTGGGGCCTTGGCTCGACGCCCATGATCGGCTTCGACGCCGAAGAGCTGGTCCGCGAGTTCGCGCTGGCCGAGAACGAAGTGCCGGTCATGTTGGTGACCGTCGGAGCGGAGCGCGCGGGAAATTGGCCGCAAAAGCCGCGCCGCCCGGTCGCCGACGTGCTGGATCTCGTATAGACACGCACAGACCCTTGCCCCCAATTTTCGAACCATTGAAACCCTAAGGAGCCTACGATGTCCAGAACGCTACCCACGCCCACTCCGCAACAAGTGCCGGCAGAGTCGAGGCCGACCCTCGACATGTTCACCAAGAACATGGGCTTCACCCCAAACATGATGGCGACCTTCGCGCTGAGCCCGATCGCGTTCAACTCATGGGCCACACTGCTCGGCTCGCTGAGCAAGGTGCTGGACGTGAAGACGCGCGACAGCATCGGCCTTGCGGTCTCGGAAGTGAACGGGTGCGACTACTGCCTCGCGGTTCACAGCTTTACGGCCGAGCGGATGGCTAAGATGTCCGCCGACGAAATTAAGCTCGCTCGGCTGGGGTATGCCACCGATCCGAAGCGGCACGCCGCTGTCCGATTCGCACGCAAAGTCATCGAGAACCGCGGCAAAGTCAGTGATGTCGATCTGCAAGCCGTTCACGATGCTGGCTACACGGATGCGCACGTCATCGAAATCGTCGCGCTCGTGGCCATGTATTCACTGACGAACTTCTTCAACAACGTGTTCGATCCTGAGAAGGACTTTCCCGCCGTTGCCCCGGCGGCGCGCTCTGAACCCGTGTCGAAAGGCCTGGTCGCCTTCGCAGTCACCGCCCTCGACGCTGACCAGGCAACTTAAAAAAGGAGAGCTCTCATGAAAGCGATTGTTGTTACGGACCAGGCTGCCGGAAAAGCCGGGATGAAGCTGGTGGAGCGCCCCGACCCAGTGCCCGCGATCAACGATGTCGTCGTTCAGGTTTATGCGTCGGGATTCGTCGGCACTGAGTTAGCGTGGCCTTCAACTTGGACGGATCGCGTCAGCCGCAGCCGAACACCGGCCATCCCGGGACACGAGTTTGCCGGAGTGGTCACCGCTCTCGGCTACGGCACGACGAGACTCTCGGTAGGCCAGCGGGTATTGGGCATCACCGACTGGTATCGCGACGGTACCCTGGCGGAGTATGCGGCGGTCGAGGCCCGCAATCTGGCGCCCTTTTCAGGTGACGTCGACTTTGCCGTGGGCGCCAGCCTGCCAATCTCGGGTCTCACTGCGTGGCAGGGACTGTTCGATCATGGCCGTCTTCGTGCTGGCCAAACGGTACTCGCCCACGGCGCTGCGGGCGCTGTTGGGTCAATCGTGACACAACTCGCGCGTGAGTTCGGCGCCTACGTCGTCGGTACCGGACGCGCCGCTGACCGTCAGGCTGCTCTCGATTTCGGCGCGAACGAGTTCGTCGACCTCGACAACGATGTCCTCGAAGACGTCGGCGGAGTGGATCTGGTGTTCGATCTCATTGGTGGCGAGATCGGGAAACGGTCCGCGCGCCTGGTGCGAGCAGGAGGAACGTTGGTCTCCGCCGTAGGGCCCTCAGAAGCGCGGCCCACTGACGGCCTGGCAGTCGACTTCGTTGTTGAGTCCGACTGCGCACAACTCACTGAGATCGTCCGGCGGGTGCGGGATGGACGACTGCGCACGCACATCGCCAGAGTCGTGCCTCTCGAAAATGCTGTCGCCGCCTTCAACAGCACCGAGAGGATCAATGGGAAGACGGTCATCCGGATTCGTCCGTGACAAGGCACTTTCACCTCCCGAATTCCAATGTCCCAAGTCGACTGGTTGAGCCAGCTCCTGCAAATGATCACCGTCACAGGCCGGCTGGAGGTCCGCTGCGCTTACGGCGCCCCTTGGCGCGTCTCCTGGCCGCAGGCCGCGGCAGACGAGATTCCCTACCACGTCGTGCTGAAGGGCCGGGCCATTCTCAAAGATTCGAAGATGGAGACGTTCACGGAACTGGTGGGCGGAGACGTTGTGCTGCTGCCTCACGGCTCGGAGCACGTGCTGGACGATGGCAGTGGAGCAGCCCCGGCGCCCACACAAAATCGCCGAGATTCGGGAGGTTGGATGCTCAGCGAGAACGATGGCGCGGGCGAGCGTCTGGATCTGTTGTGCGGGAGGTTCTTCATCGGGCAACCGCATGATCGCTTGATTCGCAATTACCTGCCCACGAATGTCGTCATACGGGCGTCGGACAGCAATACCGACGAATGCTTCACCTCCGCTTCACAGCACCTGACCGGTCTGATGGGCCTGATGCGGCTGGAGACCACCAGCAGCAAACTGGGCGCGAATGCAGTGCTGAACGCGCTCTCCTCGGCGCTGTTCACGCTTGTGCTGCGCGCAGCGAGCGAATCCGAGCACGCCCCGGCGGGCTTATTGGCATTGGCCGGTCACCCACGCCTGGCGCCGGCCATTTCAGCCTTATTTGCAGATCCAGCACGCCCCTGGAAGCTGCCTGAGTTGGCTGACTTGTGCAGCATGTCTCGCGCCACCTTTATGCGGCACTTTCAGGACAAGCTAGGGCGCTCGGCCATCGAACTGCTGACCGATATCCGCATGAGTCTGGCCGCCAACGCGTTGACAAAGCCGGGGATCGCAACCGCGGCAGTCGGCGAGTCCGTAGGGTATCAATCCGAGGCAGCATTCCGGCGTGCGTTTGCCGAATGGATGGGAATGACGCCCGGGCAATGGCGCCGTTCGGCGCGTGTGGGGCAATAGTGGCGCTCACTTCTCAGTCAATCAGGTGCGCGAAGGTTTCGCCGGCATCCGCCCGTCGATGTCGGTGAATCCATACTCGAGGGAGGCGACGCCGAAAGGCTTCAGGTCGTGCGCCATGTCCTTGGCCATCTTGTCGACGCCCGCTTTCTGCACGCCGAAGGGCACGTTGAACGTGTATCTCACGGCGCCCCCTGATGAAGTGTTGACGATGAGTCCCTGCCGGCGCGCCACCATCTTAGGCGCGGCGCAGCGGCTTGCGATGTAGTGCGAGCGCAGGCCCACACCATGGCAGGCATGCTGCGGGGCCATCAATGACGCGCCGACCGGCGCGCGCAATGCTTTATCGTTTCAAACACGTTGGATGGCCTTTCCGCTCAGCAGGCCCTGCGGACGCACGACGAGGATCGCGAACATGACGGCAAGCGCGATCGTCAGCTTGAGTTCGTTGCCGGTCACGTAGGCGCCGAGCAAGTTCTCTCCGATTCCCAGCAGCAGTCCGCCGAGGATGGCCCCTGGAGGACTGTCCACACCGCCCACGACGGCCGCGGCAAAGCCGTAGATCATGATCCCGCTCATCATGTTGGGGCTGAGGAAGACGACAGGCGCCGCCAATAGGCCCGCGACGGCGCCGATCGCGCCAGCGACGCCCCAGCCGATCATCAGGACGCGATTCACATCGACACCGGAAAGCGAGCTTGACAGAGGGTTGAGAGCCGCGCGGACCAGTACGGCGTGAACCTGCAGGTGCTGGGCGCTCCGACCCGCAGCGATGCCGTGCTTGCGACCCTGCCGGGCGCAAACGACCGGCTCTTCGTCCACCTGCGCAGCGATGAGGTGGTGGGCGCAGTCGGCATCAACCGGCCCCGGGAGATCCGTCGATTGCGCAAGCTGCTGACCGAACAAGCGTCGCTGCACAGAGCCGAGCTCGCCGCGGAAGGTTTTCATTTCTGAAGTCGCGAATCAGGGAGCGAGGGCTGATTGCAGCCGCTTCGCGATGCGGCGTGCCTGCGCTTGCGAGGCGACGTTCGTGAAGCCCAGGAGCAGCCCCTGGTCGCGCAATGCCGCGCTGCCCCGCTCGGAGAGCGCCTGCGCGTAGAGCCCCGCCGCTTGTGCACGTCGGGCGAGTTCGACATCGCCCGGACTTGCATCGGCGAAACGCGCAATGAGATGCATGCCGCCCCCCTGCAACGCCACGTCGACTTCCTCGCCGAAGATCTGCTGCAACGCGACCGCGAGCAGCTCGCGGCGGCGTGCATAGAGCAGCCGCATCTTCTTGAGGTGCCGCGCGAAGTGACCTTCGCGCATGAAGTCCGCGGCGATCGCTTGCATCAGCTGAGGACACCCGTTCGAAGTGGCCCGCGCCGCCGCCGCAAAGGCCTCGCATTGGCGCTCCGGCACCACGAGGTAGCCCAATGCCAAGCCCGGATACAGAACTTTGGAGAAGCTGCCGGCATAGACAACGCGGTCATTGCCATCGAGGCTCTTCAGCGCGGGCAGCGGCGGGCCCGCGTAGCGGTACTCACCGTCATAGTCATCCTCCACGATCCAGCCGTGCGCCTGCGAGGCCCAATCGAGCAGTTCCAGTCGGCGCGGCAGCGACATCGAGACGCCCAGCGGCGCCTGATGCGACGGCGTGATGACTGCCATGCGCGCATCAGGAGCCTTGCGACGGCCCAGGTCCACCCGAAGCCCTTCAACATCGACCGCCACCCACGCGGGGCGCATTCCCGCTTCGCGCAACACCTGGATCGTCGGGAGGTAGCCCGGGTCTTCGACCCACACCCGGGCGCCGCGCTTCAGGAGAACCCGTGCGGCAATCGCAAGGGAACTGCGGTAGCCCGGCGTCACGAACACTTGCTCAGCGCTGCAGGAGACGCCCCGAGAGACGCCCACATAGGCTGCGATCGCTTCGCGCAGAGGCAGGTGTCCCGCGGGATCTCCATAGTTCATTTCTGCCACGCTGGTGGCCCGGATACGCCTTGCGGCCAGCCTGGCCCAGAGCTTGCGCGGGAACACGTCGAAGGCCGGCACCCCCATCTGGAGCGGAAGCGGCTCCGTCGCCCCGGTGATGCTCGCCAAAGGCGACGCCGAGACTCTTGCAGTGCCGGACGCGGACGTCGGGCGCGGCGAGCGGCGCAGCGGCAATGCGGGCGAGACCACGGTTCCCGCGGGTCCGCGGGCGGTGAAGTAGCCCTCGCCCGAGAGCTGGCTGTAGGCCATCTCGACCGTGCCACGCGCAACATCCAGCTCGCTCGCCAGGGCCCGGGCGGACGCGACGCGGTCTCCAGGCTTCAGTACACCCTCGTCGATCGCAGTGCGAAATCGGCGATAAATCTGCCGATGCAATGGCATCGAGGTATCGCGGTCGAGTGCGGGCAGTGCGGGCATGGCCCAGTCATTTTCTCCTTTCTTGGCCCAATGACATGAGGCATTTCGGACCTAGTCTCGAAGTTATCGGGCGCTGTATTCCGCAGCCTTCGGCGAAAAGGAGATCAACGTGATGGACGTCAGCATATTCGTGCCGGGTGGTGCAATGAAGGGACTGCGCGGAGACGCAACCATGAACGCAATTCGAGGCATGCTGCCTGCCAGCCGCCAGAAAATCGTCTCCGCGATGGCCGGCACGCTGGTGCTTGCCACTGTTTGGGCACTGCTGCCGCACGGTGGCAAGAAGGAAGCAGCGGATTGGTTTGCCGACCTGTGCAGCACCGTGAGCCGGCCGATGTTCGCCTCGGCCCCCGCCCCTGCAGGCTCCGCCGCCGCAGCCCGCCCTGCGACCTCGCCCAAGGTGCTCTCATGCGAGCCGCTGCCGAATGTGCCCGGCAAGTCCATCACCACGCTGCTCGTCGACTTTCCGCCGCTGGCCTACTCGCCGGCGCACCGTCATCCCGGGTCGGTGACTGCGGTCATTCTCGAAGGAACGATCCGCTCGCAATTGGCCGGCACGCCAGCGGGCGACTATCGATTTGGCGAGACGTTCTTCGAGCCGCCTGGTGCGCTGCATCTGTTCGCCGAGAACCCCGATCCGGTGCACCCGGCGAAGCTTCTCGCGACCTTCGTCACTGACGAAAACTGCGGCCCGCTGGTTCTGCCGCCCTGATCAGACCGGCTTGATCAGACCGGCCTGCGCATGCCCAGGATCGGCACACGCACTGATCCCTGGGGGTTTTGGGGCCCGCTGGGCGAAGAGATTTGCAGTCGGGCGACGAGTTGCAACTGACATCGGTTCAGCGTCAATTGGATCGCGCTGGCCAGACGTACCGCTTTCCTTCTTTTCGTACAAATGCGCGCACCGCCGTCCGATGGTCTTCGCTTGTCAAAGCGACTGCTTGCGCGGCTGCTTCCATCGCCAGCATTGTTGGCAAGTCACTTTGGAGCGACGCGTCCAGTGCCTGCTTTGTGAGCGAAAGTGCGGTCGGAGAGCCCTTGGCGAGCGCGGTGGCGAGCTGGTTCGCTCGCGCAAGAAGGTCCTGCCAAGGCAACACTTCCAGTGCCAGACCCATGGCTTGCGCTTCGATCGCGCCGATTTCACGTGCTGAGAGCGCAAGGGCCTTGGCTTGCTGCAGGCCCACCAGACGAGGCAAGGTATACAGAGCGGCGCAGTCGGGGATCAGGCCCACCCGCTGGAAAACCAGGCAGAGCCTTGCGCGATCACTCAACAGAACCAGATCGGCCAGCAAGGCGAGGCTCATCCCGGCGCCAAAGGCCACACCGTCCACGGCGGCGATAACTGGCCGTTGAAAGCCATGCAACGCGAGCGTCATTCGGCGGTACCGCGACATGTCGTCCAGTGCTTCAGTCGAACTGCGGGTGCCCTGGCTCGCCATGTCGCGGACGTCACCGCCCGCGCAGAAGGCGTCGCCTGCGCCGCGAAGGATCAGCACGCGCAAGCTCGCCTCGGCCGCAAGGCGCGCCAATGCATCTGTCATTTCGTCGGCCATCAGCCGACTGATGGCGTTCAATGACGCGGGGCGGTTCAGCGTGAGCGTCGCGACGCCGTCGTCAGTCGCGTCGCAAAGAATGGTCTCGTAGTCGTCCATCATCGGGCTTTCCTCAGACGATGCGCCGCTCATGCAGCGATGCGATCGCGACGGGTTCCAGCCCCAGCACGTCGCGCAGGATGCCGTCGGTGTGCTCGCCGATAGTGGGCGGCGCCTTGGATGGTGGCGGTTGCATTCCGGTGAAGCGGATCGGGTTGACACACAGCGTCACTTCTCCCGCGGTTGGATGCGGTACGCGCTGGGTCACGCCGCGATGCACGACCTGCGGGTCGGCGAACACTTCCGGGTAGCGATTGATCGGGCCGCTGGGGATGCCCGCGGCCTCCAGCGCCATCAACAGCTCGCGCGCCGGCCATTGCCGGGTGAGCGCATTGAACACTTCGGCCAGTTCGCGGCGGTGCCCCAGCCGCTGCGAGTTGGTGACGAAGCGAGCGTCGTCGGCCAATTGCGGCTGGCGCAGCACGTCGCAGAACGCCCTGTACTGCGCCTCGCTGCCGCAGATGACGATGATGCCGCCATCAGCGCATTCGAACGCTTGCGAAGGCAGGCCGCCATTGCCTTCGGTGCCGCGGCGCGGCGGCACCACGCCGGCCGCAAGATAGGTCATGACCGAATGCGTCTGAGCGGCGATGGTGCAGTCCAGCAGTGCGATGTCGATGTGCCGGCCCGTGCCCGTGCCATTGGGGCCGTCACGCTCGTACAACGCCGCCAGCACGCCCGAGGCAGCGTACTGCCCGGCGATGAAGTCGGCCAGGCTGGGGCCGGTCTTCATGGGACCGCCTCCGGGAACGCCGTCAGGCAGGCCAGTCACGCTCATCATGCCGCTCATCGCCTGGAACACAGTGTCGTAGCCCGGGAGGTGACTCTTGGGGCCAGTCTGGCCGAAGCCGGTGACCGAGCAGTAAATGAGCCGCGGGTTCAGTGCGCGCAGTGAGACGTGGTCCAGCTTGTACCGGGCCAGATCGCCGACTTTGAAGTTCTCGAGCAACACATCGGATCGCGCTGCCAGACGGCGCACCAGGTCCTGCCCTTCTGCGCATGCGATGTCGATCGTGATCGACTGCTTGTTGCGGTTGGCCGACAGGTACATGGGCGACTCGCGCGTGTCGTTGCCGTCTTGGTCCTTCAAGAACGGAGGCCCCCATCGACGTGCCTCGTCCCCGGTCCCAGGCCGCTCGACCTTGATGACTTCGGCCCCGAGGTCCGCCAGGGTCTGCGCGGCCAACGGTGCAGCCAGGATGCGGCTCAAATCGAGGACCTTGACGCCTGCGAGCGGCAGCCTGGTGTTGGTGTCGTTCATGCTGTTGCCTCCAGGTCCCAGACAGCGGCCGCCAGCGCAAGCTGCTGCGCCTGTGCGCCGCCCATGTCAGCCCGCAGCATCTTCGCCCGCGTGGTCCATCTGTGCAGCCGATGCTCGAGCGTCAGGCCCATGGCCCCCATGAACTGGTGCAGGTCGTAGGTGATGGCAGGCGTGCAATCCTGTGCGTGCGCCAGCGCGCAGGCGGCGTCGGCGTCGCACCCGCTGTGTGCCGCCTGCAGCGCAAGCCACCGACCAGCCTCCACCTGCACCGCCGCAGCGGCCAGCCGGTGCTGGACGGCCTGGAACGCACCCAGCGGGCGTCCGAACTGGCGACGGTCGCGCACATGAGTTACCACCGCGTTCAGGGCAGCCTCGAGGCAGCCAGTCAGTTCGATCGCTACGCCCAATCGCCACAGCCGTCGCAGTTCGGCCGCATCCAGGTCGAGCTGGCGCCACGTGAGCGCGTTTGGTTCGATCACGCGTCCCACGGGATAGCCAAAAGGGCTGTCCAAATTCGCAACGTCGGCATCCGTCAGCATTGCGGTTTCGACGATGTCGCCGCGCACGCACAGCACCGTGCGTGCGCCAGGCAGCCAGCGCACGGGTCCGTCACGGCGGCCCCAGAACACGGCGCAAGGGCGGGGCAGCTCCGGGGCGAGCAGCGGCAACACCAGCGCCGCCGCAACAAGCTCCACGCACTGAGGCAGCCTTGCCAAGCGGTGGATCATGGCCACGGCAGCGACAGCGCCGAGCTCCTCAACGGCTGCGGCCTCGAAGATGCCAGCGGCGTCCAGGTCGTCCTGCAGCGATGTGGAGTACTCGAAGTGCTTGGCACCAAGCACCGAACGTGCCTCGTAGGCCGTCGCGATACGCTCGACGGCATCGAGCAGCGCGAGTTGGTCGGGGTTGAATTCCAGGTTCATGTGCGTTCCAGAAGGGGTTCGCGCGGCAACTGCAGCCACGCCTGCGCGACGAGGTTGAGCTGGATTTCCGCGGCGCCTGAGGCGATGCCAGCGGCAATAGCGCGTTCATGGTGGGCCAGCACGAGCGGCCAGCTGTCGCCGCACAGCGCGTCGCCGAAATATGCGAGCGCGAAGTCCGACACCGCATGGTCGGCCTTCACCACAGCCACGCGGGCCAGATTGGATACGGCGCTGGGCGGCAGTCCGCGGGCGCGCTCGTCCACCACCCGGTAAACGAGAAGGCGCGCCGCCTCACATGCGGCGAGCGCCTGCGCCGCCTGCGCACGTACGCTGGTGTCGGCGAACTGGCCTCGCGCCTGGAGATCGCAGACTATGCGGTCCAGTACGCGGCGGGAGAACGCATAGCGCGCCAGTCCCACACGCTCGAGAGACAGTGCATAGCCGATGATGGCCCAGGCTTGGCCTTCCTCGCCGAGGCGCGCCGTGGCAGGCACCACCACGTCGTCGAAGAAGACTTCGTGGATGTCGCCGTGACCGATCAGCGACGGGATCGCGCGCACAGTGATGCCAGGCGTGTCCATCGGCACGAGGAAGATCGCGATGCCACCCTTGCCCGCCCCGGTTCGCGCCAGCAGGAAGCACGTCTGCGCCATGCCGGCATAGGACGTCCACACCTTGCTGCCATTGATCAGGTACTCGTCTCCGCGCTGAACGGCGCGCGTGGCGAGCGAGGCCAGATCGGATCCCGCCGAGGGTTCTGAAAATCCCTGGCACCACACCGCGCGACCCGCAGCCATGTCCGGCAGGTATCGGGCCTGCTGCTGCGGCGTTCCGTACTTCATCAGCGTGGCGCCGATGAAGTTGACGTTCATGTATTGCGGTCCCCGCGGCTCTCCCGCGGCGAACAGTTCCTCGCCGAGGATGAAGTGCTCCCAGGCCGGCGCACCGCGCCCGCCATGCTCCACCGGCCAGTGCGGCACCAGCAGTCCCTCGGCTGCAAGTTTCGGGCAAAAGTCCAGCGAGAAAGCCGTTTGCGCCGGGGACCCGGGGCCATGGCGGCTGATGTGTTCCCAGTCGGGCGGCAGTTCGCGCGCCAGCAGCGTGCGCACACGATCGCGCAGGGCCCGCTGTTCAGTGGTCCATTCGAAATTCATGCGTTGTTTACCTTGTGCAGGTAGCTCAGATAGCCCATGGGGACGGGACTGCCGCCATTGACCGCGATCAAGGCACCGGTCGTCCATGACGCCTCGTCCGACAGCAGGTAGGCACAGAGCGGGCCGATGTCATCGGGCGTTCCCAAGCGCTGCAACGGCACCGTTTCCACCTGGCGGCGGATGCGAGCTTCGGTGTTGAACACTTTCGCCAGTTCTTCGGTCATCACGACCCCCGGCGCCACGGCATTGACGCGGATGCCCAAGTGGCCCCACTCGGCGGCCATGGTGAGCGTGAGGTTTTCGACGGCAGCTTTGGCCGCTCCGTAGTGACCGGTGTTGGGATTGGGATGTGATGCGCTGCGGGATGTGATGTTCACGATGGAGCCGCCGTGCTGCATGGCACGAGCGGCGGCCTGCGCCGCGAAGAAAGTCCACTTCAGGTTCAAGTCGACGACGCGGTCCCATTGGTCTTCGCGCACGTCCAGCAGCGGGCCGATGTCGTCCGGGGCTGCGCTCCCGGCATTGTTGACCCAGCCGTCGATGGCACCGAACCGGTGCTGCGCTTCGGCGACGATGCGCGCAATGTCTTCGGCTCGCGTGACGTCGGCTGCCACGGCGTGCGCCTGCACGCCCAGGTTCTGCAACTCGGCTTGCGTGGCAGCCAACGCTTTCTTTGACCGGCCGCTCACCACGACGTTGGCGCCGCAGCGCGCCACTGCGAGTGAGATGCCTCGACCAATGCCGCGCCCGCCCCCTGTGACAACGACCGTCTTGCCTGACAAGGAAAACATGCGTTATTCCGGCTTGTAGCCGATCGCGGAAGCCGCTTGCGCCCACATCTGCTGCTCGGCTGCCACTTGGGCGGAATGGGCCTCCGGCGCGCCGCCGACGGGTATCACGCCGGCTTGCGCGAGGCGGGCGCGAATGTCTGGATCCTTCAGCACTTCGTTGAACGCGGCATTGAGCCGCTTGACGATGAGCTCGGGCGTGGTGGCCGGCGCCCAGAATCCAAACGAGAAAGCGAAGGTGAGGTCGGGCACTCCGACTTCTGCCAATGTAGGAACGTCCGGCAGAGAGGGAGAGCGTTCGGAAGCTCCGTGCGCCAGTGCCTTGATGCGACCTTCTTTGATCATGCCCACGTAGAACAGCGGCACGTCGATACCCATCTGTATTTCACCGGAAATCAGCGCGGTAGCAACCTGCGTGGACCCCTTGTACGGGATCGGCGTAGCTTGAAAGCCCGCGCGCGACTTCAGCATCTCGCCTGCCAACAGGATGCTGCCCGCGGTGTAGCTGAAGTTGGTCTTGTCAGGGTTCTTCTTGGCGTAGTCGACGAACTCTCGGAAGTTGTTCACCGGCAGCGTGCCCGGAACCATCAGCGTCATGCCGCCGCGCGCTACGCAAACGATGGGCCGCATGGATCGCAGCAGGTTGAACTTCAAGTCCTTGACCAATACTGGCGTCAGGCTGCCGCCACCGAGGAACAGGATCGTGTAGCCGTCGGCGGGCTGTTCGGCCGCGTACTCAGTGCCGACGAGCGCCGCCGCGCCTGGCTTGTTCTCGACGATCACGGCCTGCTTGAGTTGGACGCCGAGCCTTTCGCCGAGCGCGCGGGCAAGCGAGTCGGAGCCGCCGGCACCGAACGGCACGACGATGCGCACGGGCTTGTCCGGATAGGTCCCCTGCGCCGCGGCTGGCCATGAAGTGATGCCGGTCAGTGCGGCGCCCGTGGCGCCCAGCACAAGACTGCGTCGGCGACGGGAAGGCGAACTGGAAAAAGATCGGCCCATGATCGTGCTCCTTTTGCTGATTGGGGAAGGTGATTTATCCACATCGTGGGATACTCAAGCATCGAATTTGGCTCATGTGCGGGAGTACATCCAGCACATTCATCCGTTGCCAAGGGAAATCACGGCATCACACGTTCCATATGATGGACACCTCCTCCGAATCAGCCGCGACCAGCGGGACTCAAGCCATACGCCGGGCCGCGGCAGTGCTGCGCGCGCTTGGCAAAGCCGGCGCAGAGGGAGCCACGCTGACGGAGGTGGCGCGCGACTGCACGCTGGCCCGCTCCACCGCGCACCGCATCCTGCGCTGCCTCATCGAGGAACGGCTGGCCTGCGCGCCGGAGCAGGACAAGCGCTATCGGTTGGGCGAGCTGGTCTATGAGCTGAGCCTGGCACCAACGGCCAGCGTGCTCGAGGTGGCGCACTGGCGACCCGTGCTAGGCGCGATTTCCCGCCGAACGGGCGCCACGGCCTACCTGATGCGTCGCAGTGGTGTTGAAGCAGTGTGTCTCGCCAGGGCGGACAGTCAGGCACTGATGCGCTTCGTGCCGGTGGAAGTGGGCCAGCGCCGCCTGCTCGGCGTGGGCGCTGGCGCCACCGCGTTGCTGGCGGCTCTGGACAAGGAGCACTGCGAGCAGATCATCGAACTCATCGCACCCGGCCTGAGGCCCTACCCGCGCTTGAACCCCAACAGCGTGCGCAGTGCAGTGCGCATGGCGCGCCAGACGGGCTTCGCTTTGAGCCAGGGAACGGTGGTGACCGACGGCTTCGGCATGGGCACCGCCGTGCCCAGCGCAAGCGCTGCGCCGCACTTGGCGCTGAGCATTGCTGCCCACGCATCCGTTGTCACGGAATCGATCATCGAGGAGTGGAAGCGCGTGTTGGCCCAAGAGATGAGCAACGGGCTCAAATCGAGCGGCACGGGTAAGGAGACGCGCTAAATCGCGTCGATGCCACGCCAGCGTTGAGGTCGGCGTGGCGGAGCGACAATGCATCCACACACAAGGACCCAATGGCAACAACTCACCCGGTCACGCTCGAGGAATTGAGCGAATGGATCACCGACAAAGCTCGCAGGACCTCCGGCTGCACGGGCCTCAAGGTGAGCGTTCAGTACAAACTGGCCAAGGCCGATCACGCTGGAAAGAACTGGTCCGATTCCCTCGTCATTCACACGGGCGACTGCGACATCGACGATGCGTTTGCTGCGATCTCGAATGCGCAGCGCGACGCCATCGGCCGCTTCCACATCTCGTAGCAAGGCCTTCGGCCAAGATGGGACGCGGAACGCGGAGCGCGCAGGCGTTCAGTCTCAAGCTCTGGCCCGTTCCAGCGCCAACGAATTCTGTGAATTCTCAGATTCGGTCGCGATGGCCTGTATGACTTTCAGGGTGTCGGCGTCGATGCGCAGTTGCCCTTGCCATAGCGCGGACTTGACCATGCTGATGTCGCCAGGTCGACCCTTGTGGTTGAGGGCGCACAGTTCGAAGGCCTCGAGTCGGCCGCGAATGTCGAGATCGTTAGGGATCTCCTTGAGACGCTCTATCGCCTGCAAAATGGTCATGGACATGAAGTGCCTTTCAGGCGATGAGGAAGCGTGGAGTGTGCAGCATTCGCAAGAGGGCGTTGTTTTGAATGCCCTTACTCCCATCGGCGGACCACGCCAGACCGGCATCTACGCGCGCCGCGCGGATGGATCGTCGGCAGGCGGTACCTCGCGCCGAGACGAGGCCCGGTACTTGCGCAACCCCGCCAGGTCCATCACCGTGAGTCCGCCCTTTTCGATCCGGATCAGCCCCAGCGCCTGGAGCCGCTGCAACGCCACGTTCACTCGCTGCCGTGAAACGTTGGCGAGCAGGCCGACTTCGATCTGCCCGACCTGCAAGACGCGCGGCGCGTCGGGGTAAAGGTCGGCATTGAAGAGGCTGGCCAGGCAGTTGGCCACCCGCGCATCGGTGTCGAGCAGCCGCTCGTGCGCCAGCGCACCGACGAATAGGCTCAGGCGCGCATTGAGCAGGTCCTGCAGGTAGTGATTGAAAGGCACGCTCGTCTCACGCAGCCAGTCGAAGGTGCGCCGCGGCATCAGCGCGACGCGCGTGGGCCGCAGCGCGAACACATCGTAGCGGCGCGCCTCGTGCTTGAAGAGCGACCCTTCGCCGAACCACACGCCGGACCCTACGCCGGTAAGCGTCGACACGCGCCCATCCTCGGATGCCACCGACATTTTCGCGAAGCCGTCGATCAGCGCCATCCAGTGCTCGACCAGCTGACCTGCGCCGGCGATGCAGGCGCCGCGCGGGTGCTGACGCTCCTGCATGCTGCCCAGCACGTGCTCGAGGTCGTCAAGAGAAAGTGATGATGCCCAGCGAGAGCGCCTCACCATGCCTTCAAGGCTTGGCAGTGCCTGTTGGGCGTTAGGGATTACCCGTGGCAATTCGTGTCTCATCTGTCGTCGCAAAGACCCAACGGCTGCTCACCCGAACCTAGGCTCTCGGGACATCTACAACCACGCAGGAGACACCTATGTTCACAACCCGAAACGGCCCGCGCAAGCGGGTTTCTCCGCTTCCCTTGTCGCGCGCCGCCGCCTCTGCAGCGTCCCTCGCCCTGGCGAGCGCATTCCTGCTCGCCGGCTGCGGAGGTAGCTCCGACAGCCCGGCGATGCCGCCCGCCTCCCCCGGCGTCGGCAGCAACGGCGGCACCCCGCCGTCCACCACGCCGGCGGCCTTCGAGATCAAGACACTCTCCTCGTATCCCGACATGGTCAGCGGCGGCGACACGCTGCTGCAGGTGCGCGCGCCGGAGGGCATGGCGCTCGACAAGGTGCGGGTGAGCCTGAACGGCAAGAACGTGACGTCGCAGCTTCGCACGCGCGACGAGGGCGCACGCACGCTGCGCGGGCTGGTCACGGGCCTCACGGAAGACGCAGGCTCCGCCACCGGCAGCAGCAACCTCGTGGTGGCGGTCAACGTCGACGACGCCACGCAGCGCACCGAGCTCAAGCTGGTCAACTTTCCGATCGCCGGGCCGATCCTCTCGGGGCCGCATATCTCGCCCTACGAATGCCGTACGGTGCAGAACGGCCTGGGCGCGGCACTGGACGACAACTGCTCGGCAACGACGCAGGTGGTCTGGTATTACCGCACCACGGGCGGTGCCTTCTCGCCGCTGACCGATCCGACCGGACCGCGCCCCGCGGATCTGGCGAGCACAACCACCAACGACGGCCATACCGTGCCGTACATCGTGCGCGTGGAGTCCGGCACCATCAACCGGGGCGTCTACCGGCTCGCGGTGCTAGACAACCCCGACAAGGACGCCCCGTCCACTTGGAAGCCCGGAGCGGGCTGGAACAAGAAGCTCGTCGCCTACTTCGATTGCTGCGGCTCGGCCCAGTACAACCAGGGCGTGCATGCGATCGGAACGATCCTCGGCGACCTAGGCCATGTGTTCCTCTCGCGCGGCTTTGCCTTCGTGAACTCGACCGAGATGTGGAACAACCAGCACGCCAACCCGCACCTGCAGGGCGAGACGCTCATGATGCTCAAGGAGCACGTGATCGAGGAGTTCGGCGAAGTGCCGAAGTGGACCGCCGGTTCCGGTGGTTCCGGCGGCGCCATCCAGCAGTACCTGGTCGCGCAGCTCTACCCGGGCCTGCTTGACGGCATCCAGCCGATCGTCTCCTTCCC
The DNA here is from genome assembly GCF_056399425.1 of Variovorax sp. 01N429. Taxonomy (NCBI): domain Bacteria; kingdom Pseudomonadati; phylum Pseudomonadota; class Betaproteobacteria; order Burkholderiales; family Comamonadaceae; genus Variovorax; species Variovorax sp. 01N429. Next base: position 222,254 of record NZ_JBFTRG010000010.1, read on the forward strand.
CGAGACGCTCATGCCAGAGGTGATGGAGTGCCGCTTGCTCAACAACGTCTACAAGTCGGATCAGTCAACCTGGACGACCGAGAAGCAAAACGCGGTAAACGGATTCAACACCAACACCTGCACTGCGTGGGATCTCTCTTTCGCCAGCATCATCAAATCGGACAACGCGGCAGGCTGCGGCTTCCTCGAGCCGGCCAACCAGGCCAACGTGTTCAACCGCACCACCAACCCCAGCGGGATTCGCTGTGATTTATTCCAGACCAACGTCAACCTGCTGGGCACGCGCCCAGGAACACAAGAGGCGCGCCGCCCCATCGACAACGTCGGCGTGCAATACGGTCTGGCCGCGCTCAACAGGAACGCGATCACGGTGCACGAGTTCCTGGACCTCAATGAGCATGTGGGCGGCTACGACCGCGACGGCAACACGCAGGCAGCGCGAACGCAGGCCGAAGCGGGTGCACTCGAAGCAACCTATTCCGGAGGCTTCAAGAACAGCTTCAGTGGTCCCGGCCTGGCGAACATTCCGATCATTACGCAGCGAAACAACGCCGACTCGGTGGGCGACATCCACGACACGATGCAAGACCTCATCATTCGTGCCCGCCTGCAGCGCGCGAACGGCCGCAGCGACAACCAGATCATCTGGACGCTGGGATCGACCTCGAACCTGTACACCATGATGGGTAACTCGATCGACCTGCTCAATGCTTGGCTAGACAGCGTCGCCGCAGACTCAGCGCCCGCTTCCATCGACAAGGTGGTGCGCAACAAACCCGTCGGCGCAAAGGATGCCTGCTGGGACAAGGGCAACACGCGCATCGACGAGGTGGCCTCCCAGGACCCGGCCGCGCAGTGCAACACGATCTACCCGCGCTTCAGCGCGCCGCGCATCGTGGCAGGCTCGCCGCTGACGAACGACGTGCTTAAGTGCCAACTCAAGCCGGTGAACATCGCTGACTATATGGTGACGTTCAGCGATGCCGACAAGGCGCGGCTGAACGGCATCTTCCCGGACGGAGTGTGTGACTGGAGCAAGCCGAGCGCAGGACAGCTCCCTCTGAAGGGGACCTATCTGCGGTTGCCCATGCACTGAGCGGGTATAGGCGAGCGCACTTCGATGGCTACGAGGAAGCTTCCTATTCGAGCCCGAGCGCCACCGCATTCGGGGTGCCGTCGATGGAAGCCTCCGCCAGCGACTCGGTATGGTCGATGTGCGCCAGAGTGAGTTGCTCCGCCATCTTCACATTCTGGTCGCGGATCGCGACGCATCGGCTTGGCCGAAAGCCGCGGCAACCCCAAGCAACCACTCGTGGATGTGCTCATGTGTGGGCTCAAGGCCGCCTGCGACGCTCGCTAGGCGCGTAGTTTCGATCTTGCACAAGGCACTGCCGCCTGTTTAGCCGCCTGCCCCCGGGGCGACCGCTGCAAGACACTACCTGCCTGGCGTGGTTGATCGCGCTCAATTCAGCGGCCAGCGTTCGGGCACGGAGCCCAATGAAGCGCGCGACATGAGCCATTCGATCGCTGCCCTATTGAACGCCGCTGCGTTCTCGATATTGCTCAGGTGCCCGGCGTCCGGCAGGACGCTGACCGGCGCGCCACCCATCTTGGCTGCCATCTCGTGATGCATGGCCGGTGGCGTCAGGCGGTCGTCCGCACCGACCACGAAGTGGGCCGGCGCCGCGACCCGCGAAATATCACCGAGCACCACTTGGTCGACGGTGGCCTGCAGCGACTTGATGTACGACGCCTTGTGCAGCGTGGCGATGCTGTCCACCAGTTGCTGCAGTTGCGCGGGCGTCGCCTTCGGCCCGACCAGCGATCGCGCCACCTCATCGGCGATGTCGGCCGGCTCCTTGCCGGCAAGGAGCGGCGCACGCCGGCTGTCGACGAAAGCTTGGCGCTGCGCCGGCGTGAAGGCTTCGAAGCCCTCGTGCGTGTCGAGCAGCGTGAGCGTCGCGATGCGCTCCGGATGCAGCAGCGCGGTGCGCATCGCGATGCGCCCGCCCATGGACAGGCCGACGAGGTGCGCCCGCTCGACGCCGAAGTGATCGAGCACGCGCAGCACATCGCCGACGAAATCGTCGAAGTCCAGCGCCCCCTCGTAGTCCTCGCTGCCGCCATAGCCGCGCGCATCCCAGGCGGCGCAGGCGAAGTGCGGCGCAAAGGCCGGCAGCTGCGCACGCCAGTTGCTTCGATTGCCGCCTATGCCGTGCATGAACAGAGCGAACGGGCCTTGGCCCGCGAGGTCGACGGCCAGCGACGGTGCGCCGGGAATGCGGTGGGTCACGGGCATGTCAAAGTCCCAGGTAGGCTTGGCGGATGCGGGGGTCGCCGGCAATCTCGGCGGCCGGCCCTTCAGCGGCCACCCGTCCGTTCTCGACGACGTAGGCATAGGTGGCGACTTCCAGCGTGCGGTGTACGTCCTGCTCGGCCAGCAGCAGCGTGAGTCCTTCCGAAGTCAGTCGCCGCACCAGCGCGAAGATCTCGAGCGCCATCACCGGCGCGAGGCCCAGCGTCGGCTCGTCCAGCAGCATCAGCCGCGGCTCGGCCATGAGGCCGCGCCCGATCGCGAGCATCTGCTGCTCGCCGCCCGACAGCGTCATGGCCTGCTGCGAACTGCGCTCGCGCAGGCGCGGGAAGATGTCGAACACGCGCTCGACGTTGTGCTTCCAGCGCGGCCGCGCGCGCACGTTGACGCCGCCCAGGCGCAGGTTCTCGTGCACGGTCAGGGAGGGGAAAACCATGCGACCCTCGGGCACCAGGACCAGGCCCGCGAGGACCCGGCGGTCCGCGGCAGCTTGGCCGATGTCTTCGCCGAGAAACCGGAGCACTCCGCCCTGCACCGGCAGCAGCCCGCACAGGGTCTTCATCAGCGTCGTCTTGCCGGCGCCGTTCGCACCGAGCAGCGCGGTCACGCCCCCTTCGCGGACCTGCAGCGACAGGCCGTGGACCACGCGCGTCGACCCGTAGCCGGTGACCAGGCCGTCGACCTCCAGCATTGCCGTGTTGCTCATGCATGCGCTCCGAAGTACACCGACAGCACTTTCTCGTTGTCGCCGATCTGCGCCGGAGTTCCCTCGGCGATCAGTTCGCCATGGTGCAGCACGACGATGCGGCCGCACAGTTCCATCAGCGCGCGCATGACGTGTTCGATGACCAGCAGCGTCAATCCCCGCGACGCCTGCAGATGGCGCAGGGTCCCCAGCATCTGCCCGACCTCCGTCGGGGTCAGGCCGGCCATGACCTCGTCCAGTAGCAGGAGCCGGGCGCCGGTGGCGATGCAGCGCGCGATTTCGAGGCGCTTCTGCCCCGACAGCGTCAACGACGACGCGGGGCGCCCGGCGAAGCTCGCGAGGCCCACTTCTTCGAGCACCTGCAGCGACGCGGCATCGGCGTCGGCCCGGCGCCGGAGTTGCGCATGTCCGAACATAGCGCCGGTGCGCAGGTTCTCCAGCACGGTGAGCGAGGGGAAGGGCTTGACGATCTGGAACGTACGCGCGACGCCGCGCCGGCAGATCTGGTCGGGCCGAAGCCCGACGACGGGCGTGCCGCCGAACTCGATGGTCCCCGCGGAGGGCCGGGAATTGCCGGCGATCAGGCTGAACAGCGTGGTCTTGCCCGCGCCATTGGCGCCCATCACTCCGACGATCTCGCCAGCAACTACGTCGAAGGACACGTCATGGAGTGCCGTCAGGCCGCCGAAGCGCTTGCCCAGACCACGCACGGAAAGCAGCGCGCTCATGGCCTGGCTCCTGCTGCCCGTGCCTCGCGCGCCTCGCGCCGCCGGGCGCGTGCGCCGGCGAGGCCGACCAGCCCGTTCGGCAGCAAAAGCACGAAGGTGATGAGGATCGCACCGAGGATGATCATGTAGAGCAGCGGCGCGTTGGCCCACAGCAGCTCCTGGATCAGGAACAGAAACACCACGCCCAGCACCGGTCCCTTGGCGTTGTCCCCGCCGCCCAGGATCGCCATCGCGATCACGGTGATCGAGATCATCGGATCGAAAACCCCGCCGACCACGAAGTAGGTCGAGCGCAAAGCCATGACCGCGCCGACCATGCCCGGAATCGCCGCCGACAGGACGAACGCGATCAGCTTGAAGCGCACCACCGGCACCCCCAAGGTCTCGGCCGCCTCCTCGTTCTCGCGCAGCGAGCGAAGCCCGTGCCCGAAGCGCGAGCGGCTGACCCAGGTGAGCAAGCCGGTGGCGAGCAGCGCCAGCGCGAACATCGAGAAATAGACGACCACCAGGTCCGGCGTGCCGAACAGGATCCGGCTCGCGGTGCCGCTGGCCGACTCGGCCGCCATGATGCTGAACTTCACGAGCTCCGCAAGGCCGAAGGTCAGGATCACGAAATAGGGTCCGCGCACGCGCAGCACAGGCAGCCCGACCAGCGCCGCGAAGATCGCCGCCAGAGCCCCGGCCGCGAGAATCACGAGCACAAACGGCAGCTGCTGCCACGTCACCACCATCAAGTAGGCACCGAGGCCATAGAAGACCACGTGGCCCAGCGACACGTAGCCCGTCATCTTCGACAGCACGCACCAGCTCTGCGTGAGGGCGAGCCACATCAGCAAGGTGAGCCCGGTGCCCACGAGGTAGTCGTTCGCCACGAACGGTAGCGCCGACATCGCCATTACTCCGATCGTCACAGCGGCCAGCCAGGCCCGATCGCCCCAGAGATTGTTCATGTCACTTTCGGGTCGAGCGCCTGGCGAGCAGGCCGTTGGGAAAGAGCAGCAGCGCGCCGACGAAGCAGCCGTAGAGCAGCACCGAGCGCAGGTTCGCCGACGTCAGGGCGACGCCGTAGGTCTCGATCACGCCCAGCAGCAGCGCCGCCACCAGCCCCGCCATCACGTTACCGAGGCCGCCCAGGATGATCACGATGAAGCCCGCGATCGTGAACGGGAAGCCCGAGAACGGCGAGAACTGCTCGAGCATCGACATCAGCACGCCGGCCAGCGCCGCGCTGGCGAAGCCGAGCGCGAAGCTGGACCATTGCACGCGATCGACGTCGACCCCGACGATGTAGGCGGCTTCCCGTCGCTCGATTACCGAGCGCATCGCGAGCCCCGCCATGCTGCGGCCGAGGAACAGTGCGACGCCGACGCAGGTCGCGCCGGCGACCACGAGGGCCGCGATGCGGTTGCCCGTCATCGCGACGTTGCCAACGCGCCAGACCTCGTCAAGGTACTGGTACGCCCGGTTGTTGGGCGTGAACAGCATGGCCGCGGCGTTCTGCAGAATGATCGACAGTCCGAAGAACAGCAGCAGCGAGTTGCCCTCCATCCGCCCCGCGTCGGCCGGTGCCACGGCCAGCAGGCGGCGGAACAACCCCTTGTAGAGCGCGTAGCCGAGCAAGGCCCCGAGGCCCGCCACCACCGGCGCCGCGACCAGCGGCGAGATGCCCGCGATGCTGAAGGCCCAGTAACCCGCGTAGGCGCCGAGCATCACAAGATCGCCGTGCGCGACGTTGAGCATCCGCATGGTCCCGTAGACCAGGTTCAGGCCCAGCGCGACCAGCGCATAGAGCGAGCCCGTCACGAGGGCCGCGAACAGCAGCTGCCCCGACGACAGCACGTCGAAGACCGGCATTTACCAGGACTTCTTGGCTTCGTACTGACCGGTCGCGATGGACTTGGGCCACACGATCTGGAGCTTGCCCTTCTGCGTCTGCACGAAGGCCGTCGGCGTGATCGCGTTCTGCACGCCCTCGAAGCGCACCGGGCCGTTGATCGTCTCGAAGGTGTCTTTGCTGATCACTTCGCGGATCTTCGACTTGTCGAGGCCGCCCTTGGCGACAGCGGTCTCGAGGATCTCGAGCGACATCCAGGCGAGTGCCGAGTTCAGGTAGTCAGGGTCTTCGCCGAACTTCTTGACGTAGGCATCGTAGAAGGCCTGCGAGCCCCTCCACTCGGGACGCGGCGACCAGTGCGCGATCGTGATCACGTCCTCGGCCGAGGCGGCGCCGACCGCCTTGGCGAAGAAGGCGTCGCTCGGGCCGATCGCGATGAACTGCACCGGGCTGGCAATGCCGAGCTCCTTGGCCTGTTTGGCGTAGAGCACCGAGTCGCCCGGGTACGCGAGCGCGAGCACCGCGTCGGGATTGGCCTGCTTGACCTGCGTGAGGATCGAGGTCATGTCCTTGATGTCCGGCGGATACTCGGTCGAGAACTTGACCTCGATGCCCGCCTTCTTCAGTTCCGGCTCGAGGTAGTTCTTGATCTCCTTGGTGAACGGCAGCACGTTGGCGATGACGACGGCCGTCTTCACGTTGTTGGCCTTCAGCATGGCCGTGAGCTCGACGCCGATGCGGTCCGGGATGGCCGAGGTCGGGAACCAGATGTAGCCCGGCTTGACCTGGCGCAGCGCGACCGATGCCGCGGTGTTGCCGACCATCGGGAATTTGAACTTTTCCAGCACTGGCGCGATCGCGATCTGAAACGGCGTGCCCCAGGGCGCCAGCAACAGGTCGACCTTGTCGTCGGTGATGAGCTTCTCGTAGATGCGAACGGCCTGCTCAGGCTTGGACTGGTCGTCGTAGGTCACGAACTCGACCTTGCGCTTCTGCCCCCCCACATCCATTCCGCCCCGCGCATTGACCTGCTCCTTCCACAGTTCATAGGTGTTGGACTGCGACGGCGTGGCGTTGGCCAGCATGCCCGTGCGTGCCATGGAGTAGCCGATGCGGATCGGCTTGTCGGCCTGCGCGAAGGCGGCGGGGACCGATGCCATCACGGCGAGCGCGGCGATGCCGCTCATGACCAACCTGCGATTCGATGTGGGACTTTTCATTGACGTTCTCCTGTCGACGGGATGGGCGATGCGGCGGTCTGCCGCATCCACGCTGCTGCGAGTGCCGGCCACCCCGAGGGGTGTTCGCCACAGGCGACGCTGGCCTCGAAGTGGTCGGCCCCTTCGAGGATCTGGACTTGCACGGGAACGCCGGCTCCGCGCAGCGCCGCCTCCATCTGCTGTGCCTGCGTGACGAGGTGGGGAAAGTCGCGGCTGCCGTGGGTGATCAGGAACGGCGGGCAGGCCGCGGCGTCCAGGCGGTGCAGCGGCGAGGCGTCGGCGTCGACGCGCGCTTCGTCCCCGCTGCCAAGGAAGCGGGGGCGCACCGATAGGCCGCTGCCCGGCCCGAAGCGATAAACGCCCGACACGGGCAGGCAGCCGCGAAGCACGTCGGCGGGCAATGTCCTTGGTGGGCGCCAGGCCGCCGAGACCGCCAGCAGCGCGGCATAGTGGCCGCCCGCGGAATGCCCGCCGACGAAGATGCGGCGCGGATCGCCGCCATGCGATCCGATGTGACGCCAGGTCCACGCGACGGCGTCCGCCGCATCGTCGAGACCGGCTGGAAACACATGGCGCGGCGCGAGCCGGTAGCCCGCGCTGACCAGCACCACGCCCTGCGCCATCAGCGCAGGGGCCATGAAGTACATCCATTCCTTGTAGCCGCTGGTCCAGCCGCCGCCGTGGAAGAAGACCAGCACGTCTCCGCTGGGTTGCGGCGGGCGGAATACCGCGAGCGTCTGATACGAGTCGTCGCCGTAGGCCGCCTCGGCGCCCGCGACGCCTTCGCCGAGCGCGAGGATGCGCTCCTGGTACGCCACGCCCAGCGGCGACAAGGGCTCCTGTGGCGGGTAGTGGTCGAGCTTCACGAAGTGCCCTCCTCGTCGCGCTGCGCCAGCAGCCCCTTGAGTACCCGCTCTGCGCTCAGCGGCAGCTGGTGGAGATGCACGCCCGTTGCCTGCGCGATGCCGTTGGCGATGGCCGCCGCCACGCCATTGATGCCGATTTCGCCCACGCTCTTGGCGCCGAACGGCCCGCTCGGCTCGTTCGACTCCACGAGGTAGGCATGGATGCTGTCAGGCAGTTCCGCGAATGTCGGGATCTTGTAGTCCATCAGGCTCGGGTTGGCGAGCCGCGCGCCGTCCCACACCATCTCCTCTGTGAGGGCGTAGCCCATGCCCTGCACGAAGGCGCCCTCGATCTGGCCCGTGGCCATCGTGGGATTGATGGCGCGACCGATGTCGCAGGCGGACCACGCGTTCACGACACGCACCTTGCCGGTGAGCTCGTCGACCTCGACCTCAACCACCAGCGCATTGAAGCTGTAGATGCCGATCTGCGGGAACGGCAGCCCTTCGACCACCGCCCGCTTCGGGTCCACGGTCTTCTGGTCGAACACCCAGCTGTGCGTACCAATGATCGGCCCGCCCGCCGCCCAATGCGCGCGGCCCGAGATCTCGGCGAAGCTCACCGAACGCTGCGCCACGCCCTTGATCGCGACACGGCCGCCGGCCAGCAACTCGAGGTCTTCGACCGAGCACTCGAGCATCTCGCTCGCGTGCTGCTTGAGCTTGCCTTCGACCTCGGCTGCGGCACCGACCACCGAGCGACCGGCGACGTAGGTCACGCGGCTGGCGGTCGTTCCCCAGTTGTAGGGCGAGCCATCCGTGTCGGGGCTCGCGATCGCGACCCGGTCTACCGGCAGCTTGAGGGCTTCCGCACACATCTGCGTGAGCACCGTGTTCGAGCCCTGGCCGATGTCGACCGCCCCCGTGTTGAGCAGCACCGTGCCGTCTTCGAGCACACGCACGATGGCCCCCGAGGCGAGCAGTCCGCTGATATGGGCCGTCAGCGCCACACCGAGGCCGCGCTTGCGGTCCGATGGGCCTTGCGCTGACGGCTGGGGCCAGCCCGACGCCTTCTCGACGATCTCGACGCACTGCGCGAGTCCGTTGGACAGGATCGGCTGGCCGCCGAACCAGGGGTCGCTGCCGGCCAGCATGTTGCGGCGCCGCAGTGCGATCGGATCCATGCCGAGCTTTCGCGCGATCTCGTCGAGCTGCGTCTCCGAGGCGAAGGTCACCTGCGGCACGCCGAAGCCGCGGAAGGCGCCGAAACGCAGCTTGTTCGTGTACGCCACCCGTCCGTGCGCATGCACATTCGGAATGCGATACGGGCCGCAGTTCATCAGCAGCGCGTAGCCGAGCACGCCGGGGCTGTCGTCGCCATAGGCGCCGCCGTCGAGCACCAGCTCGGTCTCTCGCGCGACGAGCGTGCCGTCGCGCTTCACGCCCGTCTTCATCCGGATCATCGCGGGATGGCGGGCGCGGACCGACTCGAAGTCTTCCTCGCGGCTCAGGATCAGCTTGACTGGCTTGCGCGCCTTCATCGCAAGCAGCACGACGGCGGGCTGCACGTGCGCCTCCATCTTGTTGCCGAAGCCCGCGCCGATGCGCGGCGTGAGGCAGCGCAGCCGCGTCATCGGCAGGCCCAGCGATTCGCACACGCTCGCCTGGACCCGGAACACCGACTGGTTGGCCGACCACAAGGTCACCCGGCCGGTCGCATCGATCTCCGCGAGCGCGCCACAGGGCTCCAGCGACAGGTGGGCCTGGGCCTGGGTCTGATAGCTGCCTTCCACCACCAAGTCGCACTCGGCCCAGGCCTTGTCGGCGTCGCCCGCACGGAAGGACGTGCGCGAACACAGGTTGCCTTCGGTGCCGGCATCGAACACCTTCACATATGAGGACGCGTCCTCGTGGATCACGGCGGCGCCTGGCGCCAGCGCCTCGGCCGGGTCGAGCACCGCGGGAAGCTCCTCGTAGTCGACGCGTATCAGGCGCGTGGCCTGCCGCGCGATGGCCTCGGTGTCGGCCGCCACGGCCGCGACGATCTCGCCCACGTAGCGCACCTTGCCCTTCGCGAAGGCCGGCTCGTCCTTGATGAAGGCGCCCATGCGATGGGCATCGGGAAGGTCGTCGCCGGTGACGATCGCGCGAACGCCGGGCACCGCCAGCGCCTCGCGCAGGTCATAGCCACGGATGCGCGCGTGGGGCAGATGGCTTTGCAGGATGGCGCCATGGAGCATGCCCGGGCGGACCATATCGGCGATGTACTGCGCGCTGCCCGTGAGCTTCTCGTTCGCTTCGAGCTGGGGGATGCCCTGCCCCACGCCACCCGCGCAGGCAGCCGCTTCGAGGACCGCGCCGCTCACGATGCGGCCCCCTCGGGCAGCAGCGACCGGGCGGCCGCCTGCACGGCCTGGACGATCTTCACGTAGCCGGTGCAGCGGCACAGGTTGCCCGAGAGCGCCGTCCGGATGGCCCGCTCGTCAGGGTCGGGATCGCGCTGCAGCAGCGACCGGGCACTGACCAGCATGCCCGGCGTGCAGAAGCCGCACTGGAAAGCGCCCGTGCGCGCGAACGCGGCCTGCAGGGCCTGCAGGTGCGGGCAGTCCAGCAAGCCCTCTAGCGTGCGCACCTCAGCGCTTTCGCAGTTGTGCGCCAGGCTCAGGCAGGCCCGCATCGGCACGCCGTCGACGCTGACGGTGCAGGCGCCGCAGACGCCCTGGTTGCAGCCGCGCTTGGCGGCGGTCAGCTGCAAGCGATCGCGCAGGACGGTGAGCAACGTGTCGTGCAAGGCAGCGTCGACCTGCGCGCCTTCGCCGTTCACGTGCAAGGTCACGACGCCTTGCAGGGGCCTGGGTGACGGATGGGTCATGCAGCACTCCGGTGAGCGGCTTCGACGGCACGCACCGCGCGCAGCAGAAGCCTGGGAATCAAGAGAAGCCGGTAGTCCGCGCTGCCACGGACATCGTCGAGCGGGTCGGCGCGTTCGACCAGCCACTGCGCCGCACGCGCGATCGCGGCATCGCTGCGGTCGGTGGACAGCAGCGCATTGGCCTCGGGATCGGCCAGCGGGGTCGGTCCGCAGGCACCGACCGCCACGCTCATGCGGGCGTCGGCCTGCAGACACGCCGCGACCGAGGCGGTCGCATAGTCGCCCGCCACGCGCGCGTGCTTGATGTACACGCCCGCGCCCCGGTCGGCCGCAGGCAGCAGCACCGCGGTCACCAGTTCGCCGGGCTCGAGCGCGGTCAGGTACCAGTCGACGAAGAACTCGGCGGCCGGCAGAGTGCGCCGGCCCTGCACCGAAGCGATCTCGACCACGGCCCCCGCCGCGACCAGCGCAGGCGGATAGTCCAGCCCTGGATCGGCGAACGAGATCGAGCCGCCGATCGTTCCCATGTTGCGCACGGTCGCGTTGGCGATCTGCGAGGCCGCGTGCGCAACGACGCCGGCGCTACCGAGCGGCAGCTTGCAGGCGGCCGTCTCGCGGTGCCGCGTGAAGGCGCCGATGCGCACGCGGCCGTCGTCCTGCACCGTGATGCCCTTGATCTCGTCGATGTCCGCCAGGCTGATCAGCGCCGCGGGTTCGATCACGCGGGCGTTGAGCATGGCCACCAGGGTGGCGCCGCCGGCCAGCGGTTTGGCCTCCGCGTCCTGGGCCAGCAGTGCCGTGGCCTCGTCGACGGTCGTCGGGCGATAGAGCCCCTGCAAGGTCGTCATGCTCAGTGGCTCGCTGGCGCCGCAGCCTGCGTGGCGGCCGCGCCGAGTTGCTCAAGCTTGCGCTGCAGGTTCGCGGCGAATTCGTCGCCTATGCTCTGCGCCTTCTTCTTCATCATGCCCAGCGCGAAGCGGCCGAGCCGGCCGGTGACGGAAACCTCGGAGCGGTAGTGCACCAGCGTGCCCTCGGGCGTCGGCTCCAGGCTCACGCGGCTGTCCGCCTGCAGGCTGCTGGCGTGGCCGCCCTCGTCGCCGCGTGTGAGAGCCCAGACGTTCTGCTCGTCGCGCTTGGTGATCTGCACCTGCAGGTCGAAGCGCGCCTTGATGCCGGCCATCGCGATCGCGACGACAGCGCGATAGCGGTCGGCATCGATGGCCTCGAGCTTCTCGCAGCCCGGCAGGCAGGAGGCCATCAGGCCCGCGTCGAACAGGTGGACCAGCAGGGTCTGCGGCGCCGCCGCGATGGGGAATTGACCTTCGATCAGCATGAAGTGGGGCTCCGCGGAGAAATGGACTCGTTTGTCATCAGCGTGGCACGCGCTCGACAACCATCTTCGGATCGGCCACGCGGCCGTCCTTCACCACGACGTTGCCGTCGAGCGCGATGGTGCAGTTGCGCATCGGCACGTCGTAGTGGCCGCGCGTCGTGCGCTTGCCGCCGCCTTGCGTGTTGGGACCGGTCGAGAACAGGAAGTTGCCCGGGAAGCTGCGCGCCGCGGCGCGGCTGCGCTCGGGCGCATCGCCATGCAGCGCGAGGGAATCCCAGCGGCACTGCGGATTGAGCCCCCAGCCCAGATGTGAGAGCGCGTAGGGGTCGCGGTCGCCCTCGCTCACTTTGCCGTCGCCCAGCCACTCGCGCATCAGCGCCGCGTCGAGCCCGCCTTCGATGCTCACGATGTGGCCGTCCCGAATCTCGAGCTCGATCGCGTCCTGCACATAGCGGCAGTACGGAAGGATCACGATGTCGCCCGGTGCGATCACCACGCGGCCCTGGGCGCTGCCCTCGTTCGGAAAGGTGTGCAGCAGTCCTACGCCCCAGTGATCGAAGCGCCCGGGCTCATCCGCCATGCCGTACTGGCTCATGACTGGGTACTCGCCGCACCGGTACGTAAGGTCGGTCCCGGCCCGGCTCGTCACACGCACTTCACGCGTCTTCTGGTAGAGCGACTGCGCATGCAGCACGGCCTCCTTCAGGCCGGGCGGCGACTGCAGCTGATAGAGATCGTCCGGCGCGTCGATGATCATCTGGACGCGCACGCCCTTGGCCTGCACGTCGCGCAGCCACTTGGAGAACAGCGGCACGTGGAAGATCAGCACCAAATCGACCGCCATCAGCGCCTCGAGCGTACCCTTGCATTTCCCGATGGTCGCGACCCCCACGCTGGTCCATCCGGGAATCGCGTTGACGCACATCTCGTAGATGTCGAAGCCGATGTCCTGCGCGGCCGCGAAGGCGGCCTCGATGTACTCGCGACGCGTCCCGAGATCGCTAACGATCGCGACGGTCTGCCCGGGCCCGACCCGGCACAACTCGAACTGCTTGCGAAAGAGGGACATGAGCTTTGCGGGGTTGAGCTCCTGGGTGCGGATCGCTGCTTGCATCGGTGGAATCCTCTGGTGCCCGCCAGCCAATCGGCGGATTGGGAACTACTTTAGGAATCGAGCAAATGGATGTCAATAGCGAATACCATTCATTTTTGAGAGAATCCTTCACCACCCTTTGGAACAGGACCGGATCCCATGTCACAGACGAAGAAGAAAGATGTGCGCGAGGCGATCCTTGCAGCGTCCTTCAGGCTGTTCACCGCACAGGGCTACAGCGACAGCTCAATCCCCGCGATCGCGCGCGAGGCCGGGATATCGACCGCGAACGTCTATGTCTACTTCCGCTCGAAGCTCGACATCCTCTACGCGCTGTACGAACCCTGGCTCAAGGAGCGCCTCGACCGGCTCGATCGTTCCCTGAAGCGGGTCGGCTCGCCGCGAGAGCGGCTCGAGCGCCTGCTCGTCATCCTGTGGCGTGACCTGCCGCGCGAGAACAACGGCTTCGCCAAGAACATCATGCAGGCGCTCTCGACGACCCGCGGCGGCGACGACTACAGCCCGCACTTGCGCGAGCTGTTCCAGGAACGCGTCGCACTCTGGCTTGCCGACTGCCTCGCCGTCACGAAGGCCGAGAGCAAGGTCATCGCAGGGATCGTGCTCATGGCCTTCGATGGCTTCGCGATGAACGTCCAGCTCGACCATGGCATGGCGTTCAACGCCAACGCGGCACGCCTTTTCTGCGGGATGCTGGGCACTGCATCGCCCAGGGCGGGCGACGACGGCACGGGCATGCGGGTGGAGTCGTCCGACTGAGCGTAACGTCTCCACGCTTCGCTGGCCGTCGTTCCGCATTGCGCCGCATGCCCGCGCGACTTTCTCCAACTGCCCTCGGGGACCGCACCATCGGTCGCTTCGTCGAGTTCCATGACCGCCCTGCTCCGCCCGCCTCAAACGCGGAGTTCGTGTCTCCGCTGGGCGAAGGAACATACCAGTCTTTCATTCTCGGAGTTTCGGCTCTTTCGCCACCGCCGCATCGACAGGAACTTCGTGAAGTCAAGGGCAAAACGCACACCGGAGTGGGACGCCAACGCTCGCACCATCTGCCCCTCACACCTGGTAGTAGCTTTCGCGGTAGGACATGGGCTCACACCAGCTTTGGGCTGTCCTTTCGCACTCGAGGCCGACCTTGTCACAAACACCCGGCTCGCCGGCATCGATGAGTCTGTCCGGTCCCGAAGCCTCAGCGATGAGGCTCGCCCTTCGGATAATCGCTCTCTGCGGCGAGCACCGCAGTGTTTTAAATTGAAGGTTGCCTATGCAGCAGCGGTTGCGGACTTCCGACCCCGCGAGCAGATGCGTGCTATCCGCCGCGCTGCGGTCGTTCCAGCGATGCTGTGCCTAGGAAACCAACACGCGCAACGTCTGCGCAACGTGATTCATGCGAATGAGGCCGAGGATGCAATCCGGACTGGCTCGAAGAGGAGGTCAGCAAGCTCGAATCGGTTGCCATGGAAACGATCCGGGAAGTGGCAAAGACCGAAGACTTCGACGGTATGAACAGGCACCCGAGCAACGCGAGAGCATGCGCCAGATTCACGAGCTATCGCGCGAGGCGTGATGGACTTGGTGCTTGTCGAAGCCCCGTTCAAAGTGAAGCCGATATAGGCGAGTCAATCAAACGCTGAAAGCGCCAAGCACACACGGAAAGCGCTGATCCGGCGCGCAGTCGAAGGCCGTTTGCATCGTCGTCGGGTTGGCGGCTCGGCCCACAACGGCTTAACCCTTTGTCCCGAAGCCGCCACACATGGGCGTTGAGCTACGCCATCCCATTGTTCCGGCGCGGAAACATTGTTTTCCACGAAAGCTATTTTTGCAGTGGGCCCTCGTCAATAGGATGCTGCAGCGCTGTATCGCGCGTGCGCCTCGATGGAAAACGGCGCCGCCCAGGAGGTCGTTGGTCCGGCGATTCGCGGGCTACACCTCTCATTCATAACAAAGGAGACAAGATGTCGATGGTGCTGATTTCCAGCGTGTCACGCTGCGCGCTAGCCAGGTACGTCAGAGCAGGTGTTCATGTTTTTATCTGCGCTCTCAGCGTGGTGGGCGTAGTTGCCTGCGGCGGCGGGAATGACTTTGCGCCGGCCGCAGCCGGGGCACAACCGACTGCGGCAGCCATCAGCTGCGAAAGCGTCCGGGGCTTGCAACTGCCGAACGTGGACATCACCGCAACGCAGGCTGTTGCGGCGGGCACGTACCAGCCGGCCGGAAGTACGACCGCATTCGCCGACCTGCCGGCGTTTTGCCGGGTCACCGCCAACCTGACGCCCGTCTCCGGTTCGAAGATCGGGATGGAGCTTTGGCTACCCACCACGGCATGGAATGGCCGGTACCAACAACTGGGACAGAACGGCTGGGGCACGGCCTTTTCTTCCTATTGGAGCTCGATGGCGCCACAACTTCGATCCGGGTATGCGATCGCCATCACGGATGGTGGTCATACAGCGACAGCGGTCAGCGACGCAAGTTGGGCCATCGGCTTTCCGGAGCGTGTCATTGACTTTGCATATCGCGCAACGCACGAAACGGCGGTTGCCTCCAAGGCGATTGTCCGTGGCTACTATGCGAAAGCCGCTTCCTATGCGTACTTCAATGGCACATCAACAGGAGGACGGGATGGATTGATGTCGGCCCAAAAGTACCCTACGGATTTCAATGGAGTGCTCGCCGGCCCCGCTCTGATCAACTGGACCCGTGTGGCCACACAGAAGCTTTTCGCAAGCCAGCAACTTGTGAAAGCCGGCATTCAGGGGCCGCTAGGAACGGCGCTGCTGAATCTTGCGCGAAGATCGTCGATCGCCGCATGCGATGCTGCGGATGGTGCGACGGATGGAATCATGCGCGACCCACGCGCCTGCCGCTGGGACCCGCATTCACTGTTGTGCGCGTCGGGCCAAGACCCCTCGACCTGCTTCACCGCCGCACAAGCTGACGCATTGACCCATGTGCTGTCGCCGCTACGGGATCAAGTCACTTCCGAATATCTCTACCCGGGATATCTCCACGGATTCGAGACCGATTGGATCGGCTTCGGGTATGTGACAGCCACTCCTGCGCATGCGGCTACCGTCTACAAGATCGCCTTGGGCAATGCCGCGTGGGACGCTTCGACATTCAACGTCCACACCGATTTGCCCTCGGTTGAAAGCGCGCTGGGCTTCATGAATGTCGACCAGCAGACCGACTTGAGCGCATTCAGGCAGGCGGGAGGCAAACTGATCCAGTACCAAGGCTGGCAAGACGCTGTGACGATGCCCGAACGCATCGTGCAGTACTACGATGAAGTTCGGGACCGCACATCGGGTGGAGACCGGGCAGCGGAACAAAACTTCTACCGCCTCTTCATGATGTCAGGCGTGGGCCATGGTGGCGCTGGCGAGGGGCCGTGGCACTTTGGCGCGATCGCACAGCAGACTGTTTCGAACGATCCTGAACATGATGCGGTGCGCGCCTTGCGCGATTGGGTTGAAAGCGGTATCGCGCCTGAAATATTCGTCGCCACGAAGTTCCAGAACGGCGACGTCACCAAGCCGATTTCACTGCAGCGGCCGTTGTGTCCGTATCCGAGCCAGCCTGTCTACAAAGGCAGCGGAGACACGAATGGGGCCAGCAATTTTTATTGCAGATAGGAGTGCCAGCCAAAGTCCTGAAGTCGAAACAAATTCAAAAGGAGCACCCGATCGACAACAATGTTCATGGACTGGAACAATTGGAGTGCGCATTTGAAGCCAGCAACGGTTCACAACGTTCGGGTCTTCCTTGAAGTGGCGAAGGCCGGAAGCTTCACCGCTGCGGCAGAAACCCTCGACATGCCGAAGTCGTCGACCTCAAGAAGCGTCGCGGCACTAGAGAAAGAGCTCGGAATCAAGTTGATCAACCGCACCACGCGAACGCTGGTTCTTACGGATGAAGGTAAGAGCTATTTCGAGCAATGCAGTCGCGGAATGCACGAAATCATCCAAGCCACACAACTGGCTCAGACTGCGCCTGCCAAACCGAAGGGCCACCTGCGGATGGCCGCTCCAATCGATTTCACCGTTCGATTCACGGCTGATAAGGTTCGAGAGTTTCTGGACCGGTATCCGGACGTGACGCTCGAACTGCACTTCACTCCGAAATGGATGGATCCGCTCGCCGAGCGGTATGACGTCACAGTGCGCATGGGAGAGCTCCCGGACTCCTCGCTCGTGGTCCGCAAGCTTGGCGATTTGCCCCGCTGCCTCTATGCCTCGCCAGAGTACCTGTCGGGCCATGGGCAGCCGCTTGCTCCACATGATCTGGCGCGGCATCAGTGTGTGCTGCGCAGTGAGCGTGGAACAGAGCAACCGGAGCGACGCTGGACGCTGCACGCGGGCCGGAGATCTGTGGCCGTGGACGTGCAAGGGCGCGCTGCTGCCAACAATGTTCGCTTCATTCGGAATCTTGCCCTGGCCGGCAACGGCATCGCCGTCTTGGCCGACGTATTCGCAGGCCCTGAAGTCCAGGCCGGCCGCCTGGTGCAGGTGCTCGAGAAATGGAATGCGTCGAGCTTGCCCGTCTATGCGTTGACGGCGTCCCACCTCGCTCCCGCCAAGACCCGCGCACTGCTGGATTTTCTGTCTGACTTGCTGGCGCCCATGCGGGTCACCAATGCTGTCGTTCCGCTTCATCCATAGGCGCGCGAGAACGAGAGACCGTCGATAGCTGCTGCATCAAGCTTGTCCAACGCACGCGCGCCGCAATGATGCTTTCCGCCTTGACATGGCCGTAGCCGCGGATCTGCTCCGGCAGGCGCGCAATCGCCAAAGCGAAATCACGCGCCGAGTCCCAACCTTCGGTTTCAATGCGGGCAATCACCTGCTCAATCGTCCGTCGGTAGTCCTGAATCAACTCCCGTTCCATTCGCCTTTCGGCTGTTCCGCCGAAGACATCCAGGCGCGTACCGCGCAGCCGACGCAATGAGGCAAGAACTCGGAATGCATGCAACATCCAAGGTCCAAAGGTCTGCTTGACCGGTAGGCCGTGGCGATCGCGCCTTGCGAAGATCGGCGGAGCCAGGTGGAAGGTCAACTTTGGCTTTCCCTCAAAAGCCTCTTGCAGCTTCTCAAGAAAGGTTCCGTCGGTGTAAAGGCGTGCGACTTCGTATTCGTCCTTGTATGCCATCAGCTTGAAGAGATTCGCGGCAACGGCATCCGCCAGTTCACCGGTGCCGCCGTGCTCCAGTTCGATCTGCCGCACGCGTGCGACGAAATCTTCGTAGTGCTTTGCATAGCTGGCGTCCTGGTAGTCGGTAAGGAAGGCGACGCGGTGAGCAACGAGCGAAGCATGGGACTTCCTCCTGTGCACCGTGACCGCCTGCACAGGCGAGGCTTCCCTTGCGACCGCTGCCAGATCCAGAGCGGCCTTTCGTCCCCACTGAAACGCGATCTGATTGGCCTTCACAGCCACTCCGTTAGTCTCGATAGCCTTCATCAGCGCTCCAGATGTCAGTGGTATGGCACCCTTCTGGAATGCGAACCCGAGCAGAAACAGGTTGGCTGCAATCGCATCCCCCATGAGGCGGGTCGCCAGCCGCGTAGCGTCCACGAAGTCCACGCGTCGATCGACTGACTCTTCGATCAGTTCTCTCACCTGCGCTGCCGGAAACGCCCAGTCCGCGTTCTGTGCGAATTCGCCCGTGGGCTGTTCGAATGTATTGACCAGCGCATAGGTGCGCCCCGGCCGCATCTTGGCGATGGCATCGGGTGCGCCTGTGGTGAGCATGTCGCAGCCCAGGACGAGATCCGCCTCGCCCGTCGGAATGCGTTGCGCCTTCAATTGCGCGCTGTTCGTCGCAATGCGAACGTGCGAAGTCACCGAGCCGTTCTTCTGCGACATGCCAGTCATGTCGAGCACGCTGACGCCCTTGCCCTCCAGATGCGCCGCCATGCCGATGAGCGCGCCGATCGTGATGACACCCGTACCTCCGATGCCTGTGATGAGTGTGTTGTGAATCTGATCGAGCGAGGGCAGCACAGGTTCAGGAAGGTCGAAGCTCGCCGCTGACTTCGTGTCGACGGGTTTGCTCTTTCGCGGCTTGACTCCTTCGACGCTCACAAAGCTCGGGCAAAAGCCGCTGATGCATGAATAGTCGGCGTTGCACGAGCTTTGGTCGATGCGCCTCTTGAGGCCATATTCGGTCGGCTGAGGCTGCAGCGACGTGCAGTTCGACTGCTCGCCGCAATCGCCACAACCCTCGCACACGGCCTCATTGATGAAGACGCGCTTGGCAATCTGTGGAAACTCGCCCTTCTTGCGCCGCCGGCGCTTCTCGGCCGCGCATACCTGGTCATAGATCAGGACAGAGACGCCTTCGAATTCGCGCAGTTCGCGCTGC
Organism: Variovorax sp. 01N429; assembly: GCF_056399425.1. Lineage (NCBI taxonomy): Bacteria > Pseudomonadati > Pseudomonadota > Betaproteobacteria > Burkholderiales > Comamonadaceae > Variovorax > Variovorax sp. 01N429. The sequence goes on from NZ_JBFTRG010000010.1 coordinate 241,575, forward strand.
ACGTCGTCCATCTCGTCGCGATGATGCAGCGTGAATCTCATGGAGGGGCTGTCCGTCGGCAGTCCGGTGCGGTCGCGCCAGCGGCTCGGATCTTCCGCCACCAAGGCGATGCGCCTGACGCCTTCTGCCGCGACCTGCTGCGCGATGCGCGCAACGCTGATTGGCCCGTCGACCGGCTGACCACCCGTCATTGCCACGGCGTCGTTGTAGAGGATCTTGTAGGTGATACGGACATCCGCCGCGACAGCCGCGCGGATCGCCATCGATCCGGAGTGGTAATAGGTGCCGTCGCCCAGGTTTGCAAACACGTGCTTGCGCCGGGAAAACCAGGCCTGCCCCAACCAGGGTGCGCCCTCCCCGCCCATGTGGGTCGTGGTCTTGTTGTGCTGCGGATAGATGGCCGTGGCCATCACGTGACAGCCAATGCCGGCCAGTGCAAGGCTGCCTTCGGGCACCTTGGTGGAGGTGTTGTGCGGGCAGCCCGAGCAATACCACGCCGGGCGAGACGGAGTCGCGACCGCCTTGCCGAGAACGACGTCCTTGGCATCGAGGATCGCCAGCCGGGCGCGAATCATGTCGCTCGTGTGGAAGCGCGCGATGCGCCCTGCGACCACTCGCGCGATCTGCGCGACCGAAAAGTCGGCCGTTGCCGGCAGCAGCCAGTTCCCCCGTGGATGCGCCCATTCGCCGGCCTCGTCGAACTTGCCGATGACGCGCGGCCGCACGTCCTCGCGCCAGTTGTAGAGGTGTTCCTTGAGTTGGTATTCAACGAGTTGGCGCTTCTCTTCGACCACCAGAATCTCGTCGAGACCGGCCGCGAATTCGCGGATCGAATCCGGTTCGAGCGGCCAGGGCATTGCGACCTTGAACACCCGCACACCAATGCGCGAAGCCACGTCGGCGTCGATGCCGAGTTCTTCCAGAGCCTCCAGTACGTCGCGGTATGACTTACCCGACGCAACGATGCCGAGCTTGGCTCGTGGCGAGTCAATCGTGACGTGGTTGAGCCGGTTCTCGCGCGCGTAGGCGATGGCGGCATAGATCTTGTAGTCCTGCATCAATGCTTCTTGCTTGCGCGCCTGAACACCGAGCGTGTCGGTGGACAACCGGGCATGGACACCGCCGGTCGGGAACACGAAATCGCGAGGCAGCAGGGTTTGCACGCCCGCTGCGTCAGCGGAGATAGGTCCCGATGACTCGACCGTATCGGCAAGCGCCTTGAAGCCCACCGGCAAGCCTGCAAAGCGCGATATCGCGAAGCCATGCAGGCCGAGCTCGATGTATTCCTCCACGCTCTGCGGGTAGAGCATCGGGATCATGGCCGCGGAGAAGATGTGATCACTCTGGTTGGGCAGCGTCGAGGAGTACGCGCCATGGTCATCGCCGGCCACGAGCAGAACGCCGCCATGCGGCGAAGTGCCGCCATGGCTCATGTGCTTGAAGACGTCGCCGCAGCGGTCCACGCCAGGACCCTTGCCGTACCACATGGCATAGACGCCATCGACCAGGCTCTCACCCGTCAGGTGAACCTGCTGCGTGCCCCAGACGGCCGTTGCCGCCAACTCTTCATTGACGCCCGGCAGAAACTTGATGCCGTTGTCATCGAGGTGCTTTTGGGCGTGCCAAAAGGCCTCGTCAATGCCTCCTAGCGGCGAGCCACGATAGCCGGATACGAACCCTGCGGTGTTCAGGCCGTTGGCCTGGTCCCGCCAACGCTGCGCGAGCATCAGGCGCACCAGCGCCTGAATGCCACTCAGGTAGACGCGGCCGGTGGTCGATGTGTACTTGTCGTCCAGCGAAACGCTGGCGAGCTCGGGTATTGTCATCATGGTTCGGAATCCGGTAGGAATCACACAAGGCACGCTCGGCCATCGGTAAACGGCGGTGCGTGTCGGGCGATCGGCGGCGGGTAGCCCGCCGGTCGCATTGCTGCACGAAAACTGGTTCGATGTATCAGGCAATCAGGCGTTCGGCTCCTCCTCGTACCAACGGTCCTTGCCCAGCAGCACACGATGGTGGCCATGTCCGGACGGCATCATCGGAAAACAGTTCTCCTGCGCGGCCACGTGCACGTCCAGAAAGAAGGGCCCCTCGAAGGCCAGGCATTCGGCCAGTGCGGCTTCCAGTTCGCCCGGATCGGACACCCGCCGTGCGCCCCAGCCGAAGGCCTTTGCCAGTGCAACGAAATCGGGCAGCGCCTCGTTCCAGCTGTGACTCAGGCGGTTGCCGTGATTCAGTTCCTGCCACTGGCGCACCATGCCCATGTAGCCGTTGTTCGACAGCACCAGCTTTACAGGGGTGCGGTGCTGCACGGCTGTCGAGAGCTCCTGGATGTTCATCAGCACGGATGCATCACCACTCACGCAAACGACCAAAGCGTCTGGATGGGCGATCTGAGCGCCTATGGCCGCGGGAAGTCCGTAGCCCATGGTTCCGGCACCGCCCGAAGTCAGCCAACGTCCGGGCCGCTCGAAGCGAAGATACTGCGCAGCCCACATCTGGTGCTGCCCGACGTCGGTCGAGACGATCGCATCCCGGCCCTGCACCGAGCGCTGGAGCGAAGCCATCAACGATTGCGGCAGGATCACATCGGCGCGCGCCGAGAACTCGAAGCAGCGCTCGGCTCGCCAGCGCCCGATGCGCTCCCACCACGGTGCCAGCCGCTGTGCCGGCAACGTCTGCAGTTCCGGCATCGCAAGCAGCGCCCTGAGCACTTCGCCGCAGTCGCCCACGATGGGCACGTCGACCTTCACGACCTTGTTGATGCTGCCTGGATCGATGTCGATGTGAATCTTGCGCGCGTGAGGGCAGAACTCGTCGAGCTTGCCCGTCACCCGGTCATCGAAGCGCGCACCAACGCACACGACGAGGTCGGCCTCATGCATTGCGAGATTGGCTTCCAGCGCGCCGTGCATGCCGAGCATGCCGACAAAGTGCGGATCCGATGCCGGAAACGCGCCCAAGCCCATCAACGTCAAGGTGCAGGGCGCATTGAGCCGGCGAACCAACCGAGCGAAGCTCTCGCACGCGAGAGCCCCGGAGTTCACCAGCCCGCCGCCTCCATAGAAGATCGGCCGCCGCGCGGTCGACAGCAGGTCCGCAGCGCGTTGCAGTGCGCCCGCCGCGGGCCTCGCGGGCGTCAGGGGCGTTGTATCGGCTCGCGGCTTGCGCGGGACTCGTGCAGGCGCCCTGCCCGGCAGCCCAAGCGGCGTCAGCTGCACATCCTTCGGCACATCGATCAGCACCGGCCCGGGGCGACCCGACGCCGCGATGTCGAGTGCACGGCGTATCACATCGGGGATTTCGTCAGCCATGCGCGGCTGGTAGTTCCACTTGGTCACCGGGCGTGACATGCCCAGCGCATCGCTTTCCTGGAACGCATTGGTTCCGATGACGGCCGTGGCGACCTGCCCGCTGATGCACAGAACGGGGATCGAATCGCTCATCGCGTCGAGCAGCCCGGTGATGGTGTTGCTCACGCCCGGCCCGGAGGTGACCAGCACCACGCCGACACGGCCTGTCGTGCGCGCGTAGCCCTCTGCCGCATGAACGGCCGCCTGCTCGTGTCGCACAAGCACGTGGCGCAGTCGCGGCTCGCCGTGCAAGGCATCGTATAGCGGCAATGCGGCGCCGCCCGGGTATCCAAAGAGGGTGTCGACGCCGCATTCGATCAGGGTGTCGAGTACAGCGGCTGCGCCATTGCGCACGCGTGGCAGGGAGGGCGCCGCAGCGGGCGGCAGATGTCTTTGGGCAGAAAGCAGTTCCATGCCTGCATTTTTTCGCCGATCGCGCAGAATAGGCTTCATTCTTTCCCATGCTTTAGGCCCCATACATGAAAACCAATCCGCCTTCTTCGCTTTCTTCCGAAGAATCATCGGAGAGGATGGACATCGCCATCCTGCGTGAGTTGCGCAAGGACTCGCGCAAGACCCTGCAGGAGATCGGTGCGGCAGTGGGCCTCTCGGCCACCAGTTGCTGGACGCGCATCAAGAAGCTCGAAGCGCAGGGCGTGATCAAGCGCTATACGGTCGACCTCGACGCGGTCAAGCTCGGCTACAACGATTTCGTCATCGTTCAACTCACGCTCGAAAGCCACACCGACGAAACGCTTTACGAGTTCGGACGCGCGCTCGCCGCCATCCCCGAGATCCAGGAGGCCTACCTGGTCTCGGGCGATTACGACTACTACATCCGCATCGCGGTGCGCGACACGCGCGACTACGAGCGGCTGCTTCGCGAGAAGCTCTACAAGATTCCCGGAATCCGGCACAGCAAGTCGAGCTTTGTGCTCCGGGTGCTCAAAGAGGCAAGCATCCCGCTCTAGGCGGCTTGCCGCGCGATGACGTCTTCGAGGACGCGGAGCACTTCGTCCCCCGCGTCTTGCTGGGGCGAACCGAGGCTGTGCAGCGCCGACACGTGGTTGTGACCGCGGAAGAGATGAAAGCCCGGGCTGCTCCCGATGGCGATCGTGAGCGCCCGTGCCATCGCATAGGTCTGCTGGGCTATCCAACCTGGATCGAGTTCCGCGAGACCCATCCAGATGGGCGTGTCGACGGCGCGCACGTGTGTCAGCGGCGAACGCTCGACGTACAGCGCCGTGTCCTCGCCAAAATAGGCTTTCGGGCCGGCGGGCAGCGGAGCAACGGCACTGTAGAAGCCGCTCATCAGCATGATGGCCGCGACATGCACAGGATCGCTGCCGCGAGCCCGATCGTCGAACAGCCAGGTCGCTACATGGCTGGCACCGGCGGACTGGCCCCACAGAACCAGCGGCGCATGCTGCGCGCCAAGGCTTTTGCGTTGCTCCTCAATCCACTGCAGCGCCGCCTGAACGTCCCGCGCTCCGGCGGGCCATCCGTCTGCCGGCGCAAGGCGGTAGTTGGGCAGCACCGCCAGATAGCCGTTGCGAGCGAGCCAACGACCCACGTTGCGATAGAAGACGCCATCCGCGTTCTTGTCACCGGCAACAAAGCCTCCACCATGAATGAAAGCCACGATCGCGCGCGGCTGACCCGCAGGTCCGTAGATGTCCAGCCGATGCCGCGCATGACTACCGTAGGGCACGTCGATCTGCTCATGCGCTGCCTCGTCCAGATTCAGGGCGGACCGATAGATCGCTCGGGTCGCGGCGAGAACTTCGGGGTCGAACTTAGCGCCGAGTGCGCGGATTCCCATCTTGATGGCCGATGTGCAATGGGTGTCGGGGGTCGTCATGCTTGATCTCCAGATAAATGATGCGAGCGCGCGTCGCTCGCTGCGGCATCGAGCCGGCGGAGCATCGCCAGCCCAAGGCGCTCGCTGTCCAGGCCCGGCGTTCGCCAGCCGTATTCGAGTTCGACCAAACCTCGGTAGTCGCGCCTCCACAACAGCCGCAGCAGGCTCTCGAAATTGATCTCTCCGCTTCCCGGCTCCATTCGTCCCGGGTTGTCGGCCAGTTGCACGATTTCGATCCAATCCCAGACCTGCTCCAGATGAAAGAGCAGGTCGCCGTCCATCACCTGCACGTGGGAGGTGTCGAAGATCAGGCGCACCGCGGGATGATTCACGGCCTGTGCGACCGCGATCGCATCGGGCATGTGCTGCAGCAGCATGTTCGGAATGCTCTTGCGGCTCAAGGTCTCGAGGCAGAGCGTGAGGCCGGCGCGCGCGGCAATGTCTCCTGCATATCGCAGGTTCTGCACCAGCGCGGCGTGCTGGTAGGCGATCGGCAGTTGCGGCTGCGCGCCACCGAGCACTGCCAGGCGCTTGGAGCCGACCCGATGCGCCGCCGCCACGGCCTGCGCGAGTTCGGCCTCGATCCATGCGCGCGCTTCCTTGCTGTCGGTCGCCCAACTCGTGTTGCGAAGCTGATCGAAGGTCGTGTAGAGCATGCAACCTGCTTCGAGCCCGTGCGCCGCCAACGCGTCGCCCACCCTCTGCTGCTCCGCCGCCGGACGTGCACGTGCGGCTGCATAGAGGACGCCTGCGAAGCCCTGGTCCGCCGCAAATTGGATGTGTTCCAGCGGATCCTCCGAGCCGACCATCGCCGTGAAAAGCGGTTGAAATGGAGGGCGGTAGCCCAGATGAGGCGCATAGCGCAGCGACCAGGTCATGCGAGGTGCCTTGCCTGAAGCGTCGATGGGTTGAGGCAGTTGTCCGAGGGCTGCCGCTCGTTGAGCCAGCGCGCGAGGGCTCGCAGCACAACGCTTCCCATCGCCGCGCGTGCCTCGAAGGTTGCGCTGCCGATGTGCGGCAGAAGCGTGGTCCGCGGCAATCGCAGATAGCGTTCATCGATCCGCGGTTCATTCCGAAAAACGTCGAGTCCCGCGGCTCCGATTCGGCGCGATGCAATGGCTTCGATCAACGCGTCCTCGTCCACCAAGTCGCCCCGCGCGATGTTGACGAAAACGGCGCCGGGCGGCAGCAATCCGAGGCGACGAGCATCCAGGCCCCCTCGAGTCGAGGGCGTCGACGGTGCGCAGACGCAAAAGACATCACTGGCGCCCAGCAAGGATTCGAGGGTCGAGTGGTACGTGAGATCGAACGACGCACCCTGCTCGGGCAGCGGCGAGCGGTTGTGATAGTGAACCCTCATTCCGAACCCGCTCGCCCGCTTTGCAAGCGCAAGACCAATCCGGCCCATGCCGAAGATGCCGAGAGAGCGCCCGGTCAACTGCCGCCCTAGAAATCTCGTCGGCGACCAGGGCCCCCACTCTCCGGAACGCAGCACGGCCTCGGCGGACGAGGCATCGCGGGCGGCGGACAAGATCAGGAGCATGGCCGTTTCCGCCACCGCGTCACTCAACACATCGGGCGTGTAGAAGACCGGCAATCCGAGTGCGGTGGCCGCATCGAGGTCGATGTGGTCGTAGCCGACCGAATAGGTCGCGACGCCGCGGGCGTGCCGCGCGAGTGTCTGGAGGCGTGCGCGGTCGAGCCGGTCGGTGGCCATCACGAGGGCCGCGTCGCATCCGCTCGACCAGCTCTCGAGCGCCTCGCCGATCGGTTCATCGTGCGGCCAGAGCGTTACCTCAAATTGTTCATCCGCCTCGCGCAGCACCTGCTCGGTGAGCTGGCGCGTGATGAGGAGCCGGGGCTTGTCCATCACATCCTTTCCTAACGTGCGCGGTCCACAAGACCTGCGTTGATGTGCTTCACGGTTGGCGCTCCGCACAACTGCATTGCTCGCCTCAGTTCGTCCGTCAGGATGTCGAGCGCTTTCTCCGCGCCTGCCTCGCCGGCGGCCGCGGCGCCATACAACGTGGCGCGACCGATCGCCACGGCCTGCGCGCCCAGCGCGAGTGCCTTCACGACGTCGACCCCGCGGCGTACGCCCGAATCGATCAGTACCGGCACTCTGCTGCGGACCGCCTGCACCACGTCCGGCAAGACATCCGCCGCCGCGACGGCCCCGTCGAGCTGGCGACCGCCGTGGTTCGAGACCCAGATCGCGTCGACACCGAGCGCGGCGAGCCGGCCTGCATCTTCTGCGCTCGCAACCCCCTTGACCATCAGCTTGCCCGACCACTGGCCGCGCAGCCGCTCCAGGGCAGCCCAGTCGAATGAAGCGTCCAGGCTTTGGCCGACCTTCGCCGCGATCGACATGCGCGTGTCGGCATTGCCCTCGAAGCCGCGAAGATTCTCGAAACGCGGTGGCCCCTGACGAAGCATTTGCCAACACCAGGCCGGGTGCGTCGCGAAATCGCGAGCGGTGCGCCAGTCGCGTCGCAGCGGCACGGTGAAGCCATTGCGCAAGTCTCGCTCTCGTTTGCCGCCCGTGGCCAGGTCCAGCGTCACGACCAAGGCTTCGAAGCCGGCGGACGCCGCGCGTTGCAGCAGTGCAGCGGTAAACGCCTTGTCCCGCAGCACATAGAGCTGGAACCAGAGCCGTCCTCCGGCATGCCTGGCAACGTCCTCAATCGACGAAGTCGCGGTGGTGGAGAGCGTGTAGGGAATTCCCAGGCGTGCGGCCACCCGCGCAATGGCAAGGTCCGCGTGCGGCCAGCCCGCGCCAATCGCACCGGTCGGTGCAATCACGATCGGCGCAGCCGACGGCCCTCCCACGACCTGAGTGGAAAGATCCGGATGCTGCACGTCCACGAGCAGGCGCGGGCGCAGCCGGATGCGCTCGAAGCCTTCGCGATTGGCGCGCAGGGTGGTTTCATCTTCCGCACCGCCATCGAAGAAGTCGAATACGCCACGAGGCAGCCGCCGCTGCGCCAATCGCCGCAGATCTTCGATCGAATGCGCTTCTTTCAAAGAGGTCAAGGTGTGGCGCTCGCCGAAGGGCCGAATTTCACGTCGGGAAACGCCGCCATGACGCCGGCGCCGCCGTCCACTGCCATCACCTCGCCTGTCATGTGGGCGCTGAGGTCCGACACGAGAAACAGCAAAGGCCCGGCGATCTCAGCGGGTGTCGCCGGGCGGCCCATGGGAATCACACGGCTGATCGCGTCCCATGCTTCTTCGCCCAGCCGCTGATTCAGGCGCGGCGTGCGAACGTAGCCTGGGGCGACGGCATTGATTCGCACCTGGCGCCGTGCGTACTCCGCACCCGCACATCGCACCAGGTGGTGCAAGGCCGCCTTGGAGACCGCATAGGCGGTCTGATTCGGGACCGCACGGTTGCCCGACATCGAACCGACGAACGCGATGGCTCCGCCGCCGTCCGCAGCCATCATCTCTCCGGCAATCTGGATCGCGAGATAGGCATGGCGAAGCACGATGTCGAACTGCTGGTTCCAGCCGGCATCATCGACGGCGGAAAGCGGCTTGATCCCTGCGACGCCGATGATGTCGATCACGCCGTGGACTCGGCCGAACGCCTTCCGAGCCGTATTGAGAACGCGCTGCATGTCCGCGCGAGACGTGACGTCCGCCGCACACGCGATGCCCTCGACCGACTCCGCAATGCTGCGCGCGAGTTGCTCGTCTCGGTCCACGCACAGCACGCGAGCGCCGGCCTGGGCGAGCGCATGCGCAACCTGTTCACCGATCCCCTGTCCCGCGCCCAAGACCACGAAGCCGCGGCCGTCCAGGCGCAAGAGGGACAGGTAGTTCGCCGGCGTACCGGCCGTGGGTTTGGCAGTGGTGCTCATTCAGGCCGCCACAGCTTCGCGGTGCGATGGGAGCAAGTCCTGCCACGATGCCCCGTCCGGGAGGTCCGCATCGCAAGCACCGACGCCCCGCAAATCCACGCCGACGCCGACCGGCGGCTTGCCGTCCATGACCCGTTTCACCGAGTCGAGCAGCGTACGGCGAACCCGCATCACAGCCTGGTCCGCAGGCACGAGATGCTCCTTGGAACGGTCGTAGAAAGCGCCTTGCGACAGCGCAATGGCGGCGTCCTCCACCTCGACGCCGCGCAGTCCCGTCCAGTTCTCCTGCATGCGCTCCCGGTTCTGGCCGAAAGCGTCAGCCCACGACGCTGTGAATGCACACGACTTGCGGTCGTAGTAGCGCATGTCGTCCAGACCCAGCAACTCGACGATCTTGTCTTCGGACACGGGCGCATTGCCGTGCACCACGATGTAGGTGCTGGTGTGCGTGTCGTCTTCCGGGACCTCCAGCACGGTGAACTGGAATGCGGGCGCCGGAATGACGCGCCCATAGGGAACGATGAACGGAACCACGCGGGCATTCTTGACACCCGCCTGGGTGGTCTTGCGCAGGGCCACATACTGAAAGCCAAATGCCGTCTCTTCCATCTTGAGACTCGGCTCGAGGTCATTCGAGGACAGCGCTGCGGGGTTCGCCACATCCGGGTTCTGCTGGAAGTCACCGTCTTTCCAGCCCGGTCGCGCCATGTTGGTGTGCAACACGCCCACGTGGGAGGAATCTTCGCCGCCCTCGACCAACTGCAGGTAATTGCAATGCACGTTGATCCGGAGAACCACGCGATGCGAAGGGTCCGCGTCCATGAATGCATAGCGAGAGAACTCGGGCTGCAGTTCCTTCGGACCCACATAGGCCCAGACGAGGCCGCCGTCCTCGCGAACGGGGAAGGCCGGTGCCTTCATGCGCAAGCGGTACTTTGGATCACTGTTGTTGGGCGTCTCCAGCACTGCGCCGGTCACATCGAACTTCCACCCGTGGTACAGGCATCGAAGGCCGCCCTCCTCCACCCTTCCGAGCGCTAGCGATGCGCCACGGTGCATACAGAGCTCCTCCATCACGCCGACCCTGCCCTGGCTGTCACGGAATGCCACGTAGTCCTCGCCGAGCAAGCGCACACGCAGCGGCGGAGCGTCGGGCTGGCTCAACTGCATTGAAGTGCAGATGGGATGCCAATAGCGACGCATCATGTTTCCCATAGGCGTCCCGGGGCCGACGCGGCAGATCAGTTCGTTGTCTTGACGATTCAACATTACAAGCTCCTGTGTTTAGTGCGTTGACTGCTCTTCGCGGGCGCCTTGTGAGGCCGGCCGGGATGTGATGCTGTGGTGAGGCACCAGAGTTCGCCAGTCCTGGTCCAGTCCGATCTCGGAGGAGATGCCGATCGCCTCTGGGGCCGCCGCGCGGGAGCCAACGATCTCCCGTCCGTCTCGTGCGGCCTTTGCGCACGCAAGCAAGCTGCGATAGAGGCGCGCGATGGCGACGTCTGCCGCGGACAGCATCTCCTGCGAGCGATCACGAAGCGCCCCACTGGAGACGCTGCATGCGGCATCCTCCTGGGTGAAGCTGTCGAAGCCGGTGAAATGACCCTGACGCTGCACAACGCGGTCTTGGCGGTAGCCGTTGCGCCATGACATCGTCCGCTCGCCATCGCAGGTCTCGGCTGTCATCCCGTACTTGGTCAGGGTCGGCTCGTCCAGACCGACGAATGCGAGCTGCTGGGTCCGCAGCGGCTCGGTCCCGATCGCCGTCTGCGGGTTCCACCACACATGAAAGAAGTTGCAGCGCTCATCGTTGACGGGCACCACGGCAAACCAGAGGTCGCCGTTCGGATTGGCGACGAAGCACGGTGCGATGAAGGACGTGATGCGAGCCATTCGCTTGTCGCCGACGCGGCGCATCGCGACGTAGTGGAACCCGAAGTCCGTCTCGTCCGCCTCGATGGTCGGCGAGGCGTCGAACTGCATATGCGTGGTCTTCTTGGCGAAGTCCAGATCCGCGCCGTTGGTCTTCGCGAGGCCGGAAGAATGCAGGATCGACAAATGCGATGAATCCACGAGGCCCTCGATCACCTGCACGTAATTGCAGTTGACCACGGCCACGGCGTTGATTCGGTGCGCATCGTCTTGGGCCATGAAGGACCACGTCGGGAATGGCGGCACCTCGTCCGTCGGTCCCAGGTATGCCCAAAGCAGGCCGCCGGCCTCGCGCACGGGATACGTCCGGCCCTTGATGCGCCCCTTGAATTTCGCATCGGCCACGTTCGGCGTATCGAGCACCTGGCCGTCCACAGCGAACTTCCAGCCGTGGTAGATGCAGCGAAGCCCGTCCCCCTCGGCGCGGGCGAGTTGCATGGACGCACCACGATGCAGGCAATGCTCCGCGAAGAGTCCGGCGCGGCCCTGCTGGTCACGCCAGACGATGAACTTCTCGCCGAGCAACTCGATCGCCTTGGGTTCGCCGTCCGGCGCGGGGACGTCCGAGAGCTGGATCGCGGGTAGCCAGAAACGGCGCATTGCGTCGCCCATGGCGGTACCGCGTCCGGTGCGGCACATCAGTTCGTTGTCTTGACTGGAAAGCATGTGGGATCCTTTTCGAGGTTAAAGATCGAGGACGAGAACCGGCGTGCGCGCACGTGAGCAGCACGGCGTAAAGCAGTCGTTGCGCGCGTGCTCCTCGTCAGTCAGGTAAAGGTCGCGGTGGTCCGGCGTGCCGTCGACCACCTTGGTGATGCATGTTCCGCACACACCCTGCTCGCATGACAGCGAGACGCCGAATCCGGCAGCCAGGAGCGCATCCGCGGCACTCTGATCCGCGGCAACCCGGATGAGCCGACCGCTGCCCTTGAGTTGCAGTTCGAAGGGTCCGTCGGCCGAATGATCGATCGGTGCAGCTGCAAAATATTCGCGATGCAACAGCGCCTCGGGCCATCCGAGTTCGCGCGCCGTACCCAGCACGTGGTCCATGAATCCGGTCGGGCCGCAGACGTACAGGTGCTTGTCGGGCGCCGGCGGCCCGATCGCCGACCGGGCGTCCAGCTTCTGGGCATCGGGCCCGTCATCGACGTGGATCTTTATCCGATCGGCATAGCTGCTTTCGAGCAGATCGCCGACAAAAGCCATGCGCGCCAAAGAGCGGCCGCAATAGTGAAGCTCGAACGGGCGGCCTTCGCGCGAGAGCTGTGCAGCCATGCAGAGAATCGGCGTGATACCAATTCCGCCGGCAAACAGCAGCGACCGTTCCACTCCGGCATGCAGCCCGAAGTGGTTGCGCGGCGCGCTGATGGTGATTTCGTCTCCTTCCCGCACGCCATCCAGCATCTGCACGGAGCCGCCGCGTGACTGCGGATCGCGCAACACCCCGATGCGATAGCGCTGATGCTCATCGGGCAAGTCGTACAAGGAGTATTGGCGGACGAGGCCGCCCGGCAGATGCACGTCGATGTGCGAGCCGGCCAGAAAATCCGGCAGAGGCGTGCCGTCGGATGCCGCGAGTTCGAAGCTCGCGATCCCATCAGCGAGTTCGCGGCGTGCGGCGACTTTGACGTGCAGGAGGTTGTCCATGACTGCAAACTTCCGAACTTCTTCCATGGAAGATATTGAATCAAAAAAAAGCGATGGCGACTAAGCCGTCGCGGTCTGCCGTGGGCGGAGCACGATCGGAGATCCGCCGAGCCGGCTTTGAAGCAGCCAGCGCGCAAGACCCAGGTCCATCACCTTGGCGTGTTGCGGGAACCAGTCGGCCAGTGCGTAGGCGAAGCGGTGAACCACCTGCGCATGCCCCTCGGCGAGCGCTGCGCGCACCTCCTCCAGTGATCTGAGAACGGCCGCGTGCTCGTCGACGTGACAGCCGGCCGACTCGTAGCCGGTTTGTTGCATCGCTCGATCCTCCTCGCCGAAGTGTCGATGCGCGTGCTCGGCGAAGCCCTCCAGCGCGGCGGAGAGCTCTGCGTCATCCGCGCGCAAGATGGCGTCGACGCACTCCACGAACTCCCTGTGGGTCTCGTCCATGGCCGGGTCGCCCACCGCGTAGTCCTCCTGCCAGGAGAACTCCGCGGGCATCGTTGAGGTCGCACTCATGCCAGTTCCTTTTCGCCGAGCGGATGCGGCAACAAATCGCGCCATGCACGGTCGTTCAAGACATCATTGATACCCGCCACCCGGGACCAGTCGATGCCGCCCTGCAGCGCCAGTGGAGCTTCGCCTTTTTCCACGGCATCGGCACACGCAAGCAGCGCACGGTACAGACGCGCGATCCCGATGTCGGATACCGAGAGCACTTCGGCGGAGCGGTCCCGCACGCGGCCGGCCGAAACCGACGCAGCCACGTCTTCCTCGATCAGGCCCGGCAGCCCACTCCAACTCTCACCTTTGCGCATGGATTCGCGGTCTTGAGCAAAGTTGTTGTGCGGCCCTGGCTTGTCTGCGCGACCCAGCGTTTCGTCAGTCAAGCCGAAGCCCTCGAGCACCTCGGGCGTCAGGCCGATGAATTCGAGATGCCGGCTGCGCAGCGGCTCCCGATTGAGCTCATGGGTCGGGCTCCAGAACACATGGATGAACGCCGTTCGCGTGTCGTCCATCGGGACCACGAAAGTCGCGATGTCGCCGTTGGGGTTGAGCACGATGCATGGTGCAACGAAGGCCGCGATCCTCGCCTCGGTGCGCTGCCCTTTCTCGTCTGCGATCTCGCGCAGCGCGGCATAGTAGAAGCCGAATGGCGTCTCCTCCACTTCGAGGCGCGGCGCCAGATTCTGTTGCATCGAGTTCACCTTCTCGGCAAATTCGAGCTCCGCATTCCCCGCCCGGCTCAGGCCGTTCAGGTGCAGCAAGCCCAGGTGCGACGAGTCCACAAGTCCCTCGATCACCTGAACGAAGTTGCACTCCTCGACATGGCGCGTGACCAATCGATTCGCATCTGGCAGGTCCATCCATGACCAGTGCGCAAACTCGGGCTCCAGATGGCGCGGACCGAGGTAGGCCCACAACAAGCCGCCCGCCTCGCGCACCGGATACGTCCGGCCTTTGATGCGGTTCTTGAACCGGGGATCCGCGACGTTCGGCGTGTCGAGAACCGTGCCGTCAACGGCAAACTTCCACCCGTGGTAGATGCATCGCAGGCCGTCGCCTTCCGAGCGCGCAAGGCGCATCGACGCACCCCGATGCAAGCAGGCCTCCGCATACAGGCCAGCGCGACCCGCCGCGTCTCTCCAGGCGACGAAACGTTCGCCGAGGAGTTCGACACCCCTGGGATCCGAATCGGGCAACAACTCCGATGAGAGCAGCAGCGGAAGCCAGTAACGGCGCAAGGTCACGCCCATCGGCTGGTCAGCCCCAACACGGCAAAGCCGCTCATTCGTTTGTGCATTCAACATTTGATGCTTCCTCAGTGATAGACCGAGCCGCCGTCGACCGCGAGGATCTGGCCGGAGATGAAGGATGCGTCCTCGCTTGCCAGGAAGGCGACTGCGCCCACGATGTCGGCAGGCCAGCCGTCGCGCGGGAGAGCCCGCGTCGCAATGGCCGACTCTCGGTAGCTCGCGAGGAATTCCTTGTTGCCCAGGTTGCCTTCGCTGAGCGTGTAGCCCGGTGACACCGCGTTGACGGTGATGAAGTCGCGACCGAGTTCGCGCGCGAGCGAGCGCGTCATCGTCATCAGGGCACCCTTGCTTGCAACGTAGTCCAGCATGAACGGCGCCCCTTTGAAGGCAGTACCCGAAGTGATGTTGACGATGCGCCCGAACTGCTGGCGGCGCATGTGCGGAGCGACCGCGCGCGCGCAGAGAAACGGGCCCATCGCATTGACATCCTGCATGCGGCGCCACTCGGCCACCGAGATCTCTTCAAAGGCGCGCAACTTGATACTGGCCGCGATCGCCGCGTTGTTCACCAGGATGTCCACGCGGCCGAATTGCGCGAGTGCCGCCTCGACCATCTCCTTGACGGAATGCTCTTGCGCCACGTCGACCTTCAAAGCCAATGCACGGGCCCCGGAGGCTTGCAGCTCCCGGGCTTGCGGCGTCGCGTCGGCGAGGTCGGCCAGCACCACGGCTGCGCCCTCGGCAGCGAGCCGTTGCGCGATCGCCAGCCCGATGCCGGTTTGCGCGCCGGTGACGATCGCCACCTTGTCCACCAGTTTCATTGCTTGCTTCTCCATGCTCAGTGACCCAGACCCATCAACCCGGCGATGCGTCCTTCGTCGCCGGCCAGTTGATCGGACGCACCCTCGAAGACCGTGCGACCCCGGTCCATCACGATGCAGCGATTGGAAAGATCAAGGGCAATGTCGACCCGCTGCTCCACGAGCAGCAGCGCGAGCGAGCTTTCCCGCACGATGCGGCGGATGCTTTGCACGAGATGCTCCACGATGATGGGCGCGAGACCTTCGAAAGGCTCGTCCATCAACAGCGCACGGGGGTTGCCCAGGAGTGCACGGGCGATGGCCAGCATCTGCTGCTCGCCGCCTGAGAGCTGGTTGCCATGGCTTGCAAGCCGCTCGTGCAAACGCGGGAAAAGGTCGACAACGCGCTGCACGGTCCAGTCGCCCGGCCGATGTGCGATCTGCAGATGCTCGGCGACCGTGAGGCTTGGAAAGACCTCGCGGCCTTGCGGCACGTAGCCGATCCCGCGGCGCGCGCGCTCGTGAGACGCAAGCCCTGCGACATCGCCCCCATCCAGGACGATGCCGCCGCTGCGGCGTTGAGCGCGCCCGACGATCAGTTCGAGCAGGGTGCTCTTGCCTACGCCATTGCGGCCGACGATCGCCACCGTCTCGCCGGCAGCAAGGCACAAGCTCAACTCTTCCACCACCAAGGTGGGGCCCCAACCGCCCGACAGCTTCGTGATTTCAAGCATATGCGGCGGCTCCATCGAAGCGCTTCTTTCCCGATGACCCGAGATAGACGGCCTGCACTTGCGGATGCGACATGACTTCCTTGGGCTTGCCGGACATCAGCAACGCACCGTTGACCAGCACGGCCACCTCGGAAGCGAACATCCGCACCATCTCCATGTCGTGCTCGATCATCAGCACCGCGATGTCGGCCGGCAATGTGGCGATCGCCCCGTGCAGCAAATCGAGCTCGGTGCTGGGAATGCCCGCCGCAGGCTCATCCAGCAGCAGGACCTTCGGTTGCAGCGCCAGCGCGATCGCAATCTCGACGAGCCGCTGCCTTCCGTATGCGATCTCCGTCACCTTCCGGTACCGGTCGTCCTGGAGCTTCAGCTGCAACAGCAACGTCTCGGTGTGCTCGAGCAGGTCGATCTCCCGACCAGCCGGCCGCCACATCTGGAAG
This sequence comes from Variovorax sp. 01N429, assembly GCF_056399425.1. Taxonomy (NCBI): domain Bacteria; kingdom Pseudomonadati; phylum Pseudomonadota; class Betaproteobacteria; order Burkholderiales; family Comamonadaceae; genus Variovorax; species Variovorax sp. 01N429. The sequence goes on from NZ_JBFTRG010000010.1 coordinate 257,959, forward strand.
CCGCGCCCTGCCGCTTGCGTGACGGCAATGAAGACGTTCTCGAAAACCGTCAGTTGCGAGAAGAGACTCGAGATCTGGAACGTGCGAACCAATCCCTTGCGCGTCCGCACCGCCGCCGAGGCTCCCGTGACCTCTTCACCGAACAGCTGCAGCTTTCCAGCGTCTGGCCTCAACACCCCCGTGAGCAGGTTCACGAGCGTGGTCTTGCCGGCACCGTTGGGGCCGATCAACGCCGTGCGAGTGCCCTTCGGCAGCGAGATGCTCACGTCTTGCGTGACGTGCAGCGCACCGAAGTGCTTGCTCAGCCCGCTCGCTTGCAGCGCGATCATCGCGGCACTCATGACCGGCCCTCGTTGCCGCGCAACTTGCGCAAGGCGTTCTGCGCCAGTCCCACCAATCCCCCGCGGCCGAACATCACCACCGCAATCAGGACGAGGCCGATGATCAGCATCCAATAGAACGGATTCCATTGGGAAGAGAAATGCTTCAGCAGCATGTAGGCCGGGGCACCAATGAAGGCGCCATACAGTGTGCCGATGCCGCCGAGAACCAGCATGACCAGGACATCCACCGAAGTGTCGAGCGCGAAGACGCCGATCCCCACGAATGCGTTCGCCTGAGTGAACAACGCGCCCGCAATGCCTGCGATGGCGCCGCTGATGATGTAGGCCAATGTGAGATGGGGCAGCACGCGATTGCCGATCAGGCGCATGCGCGCCGGGTTCTCGCGCACGCCCTGCAGCATCACGCCGAAGGGCGATGCCACGACACGTTTGAGCAGCACGAAAAGCGGCACCAGCCAGGCCAGTACATAGAGGTAAGCCGTGCTGCCGCCCAGCCCCCATTCGAACCGCCCAAGAATGGGGGCGAACTGGATTCCCGCCAGACCGTCGTCGCCCCCTGTGATGTCCGTCGCCTTGTGGGCAGCCTCGAACACGAGCACGCCCAGAGCCAATGTGACCATCAGCAGCGGGAGACCGGTCAATCTCAGCAGGAAGGGGCCCACCAAGGCCGCGAGAGCGCCCGCCGCGAGTCCGCCCATCAATGCGACGCTGATCGGCTCGGTCCACCCCGCCAGGGAGAGCCATCCAGCCGTGAAGGCCCCGAGCCCGAAAAAGACCGCGTGACCAAAGGAAAGCACACCTGAAAATCCCAGCAGCAGGTCATAGGACAGCACGAGAAGCACCATGACCAGAACCGAGGTACCCAGCGACAGATACTGCGGAAAGGCAAAGTAGCAAGCCAGCGCGACGCCGAGCCAGAGGAACTCCGAGAAGTGCCAGCGGTGACGCCCGAGGATCGAATCGCGTGTCGCAGAGTTCATGTTGTCAGGCCGTCCGCGCACGAGCGAGCAGGCCATCGGGCCGCCACACGATCAGCGCAATCAGAAGCAGATAGATGAGGAATGCGCCGGACTGTGGAAACAGGTAGCGCCCGGCCGTCTCGAAAAGGCCGACGATCACCGCGACGGCGACGGAGGCCGTCACCTGGCCATGTCCTGCGAGGGCGACGATGACCAGCACCAGCACAAGGTGCTTGAGCGGCCACATCGGCTCCATCGGCAACATGGGGGCCGCCAGGATGCCGCCGAGCGCGGCAAGGCCGCAACCCAACGCGAAAGTCGCCGAGAAAAGCACCGGCACGTTCATCCCCATCGCCTGCGCCATGCCGCGGTTGTCCACTGCGGCGCGAAGTCTCGCCCCGGTGCTGGTGCGCTCGAACACCCACCACAACGCACCAATGATCACCAGGCAGACGACCGCCGAGAAGACGCGATACACCTCGAACTCACGCACTCCGAGGTCGACATTGCCCTTGAGATAGGCCGGGAGGTCGATCCGCATGACGTTCGGCCCGAACCACATCGTGAGCAGCGCGATCACCACGAAGTTGAAGCCGATGGTCACCAGCACCTGGTCCAGGTCGCTGCGCTTGTACAGATGCACATAGAGCAGCCGCTCGGCGGCGACTCCAAAGATCGCGACCGCGATGACTGCCACGGGCACCGCAACCGCATAGGCCCAGCCGTGCTGCTGCATCAGGCTGATCGCCAGATAGCCGCCAATGGCAGCGAAGGCGCCATGTGCAAGGTTGATGACCCGCATGAGGCCCATGGTGATCACGAGGCCGAGCGCGATCAGGCACAGGACCAGTCCATACGACAGGCCATACAGAACGATGAAGGCGATGGTGTCCACTTCAGTCAACCTGGCAGCGGCTTCGAAGGGGGCTCAGTTCGCCGACGCCGGGTTCACCTGCTCCCAGGTTTTGACGACCTGGTTGCGCTTGGTGCCATTGCCGTCCTTGACGACTTCGCGAAGGTAGAAGTTCTGAACCAGCTCTCGTGTGGCGGGGTCGATCGTCACACGGCCGCGCGGGCTCTTCCATGTATAGCCAGGCAGGGACTTCACAGCCGCTTGGCCGTCGAACGGCTTGCCGGCCTGGTCGCCAAGCATCTTGTAGGCAAGATGCATCGCGTCGAATGCGCCGATGCTGAACGAGTTCGGACGCGCAGTGGGACCGACGTTCTTCAACAGCCAATTGGCGAATGCCGTGTTTTCCGGGTTCTTCGCGTTGGCATCGATATAGATGATGGACTTGAAGCCCACGATGGAGTCGTCGAACAGCGGCAGATCGCTGTCTTCCGCTTCGCCCTGGCCGATGATCAGTACCTTCTGCGTCAAGCCGCGGGCAGCCAAAGCCTTGCTGAAGCCCACCGAAGCTGCCCCAGGCGGCAGGAAGATCTGCAGCACGTCAGGATTGGCGTTGGCGATGCGTTCCGCGATCGGTGCGAAGTCCGTGGTGTTCAGCGGCACGCGTACGTTGCCGACCATCTGACCGCCTTCCGATGTGAACTTGGCCATGAAGGCCTGCTCCACGATATGGCCCGGCCCGTAGTCCCCGACTGCGACAAAGCCGCGGGACTTGCCCTGCTGGCGCGCATAGGTGGCAGCGAGTTCTGCCGGTTGATTGATTGCCTGGCCCATCCGAACGAAGTACGGCGACATCTTCATCAGAGAAGGCGTCGCCGCGTTCACGATGAAAAGCGGGACCTTGGCCGCGTTCACCACGGGCGCAGTCGCCGCCACCTCCGGGCTCAGATAGAAACCGCCGAGCATGGCGACCTTGTCCTTGACGACGAGTTCTTCCGCCAGGCGCTTGGCCAACGTGGCATCAGCGCCTGCGCTGTCGCGATAGATCACTTCTACCCGCCGGTCGCCAACCGACGACCCGTGAATCGCCATGTACGCCTCGACCCCCTGTCGAAATGACTGACCCGCCACTGCGAACGGCCCCGTGAAAGGGCCGACGAAGCCGACCTTGACTGGCTCTTGCGCGGCAACGTTGCCGCCGAGAAGAATGGAGGCAGCCAGCACCAACAGACGCGAGATCGACATCTTCATTCGTTTCACCTTCACCTTTTGCAGAGAGATTGCGCTGCAGGCAGAACATCTATTCTGCGCAATCGTCTTCCACGGAAGATATCATTTCTGAGTCAGCACCCTATAGGGCAAACCAGCATTGCGCCTCTAAAAATTAACTTCGAAGGGAGCAGCGCCGACTCCGGTAAAATCTCGACTCCCCAGGAGTGGATGTTCCATGGAAGACAAACACAAGATCGATTCTCGAAGCGCTCTCGGTGATGCGCGGGGTCCCGGCGCGGGTCGCCGTGCCCGACCCAGCATCAGCGAACTGATCACGATGCAATGGCAGACCGAGAGGCAAGACCTCGATCTGCAGAACTTCCTTCTGGCGATCTACTTCATGCGGCTAGGCACACTGGTGGACCGCGCGTACGACCGCCACTGTCAGAAGGCATACGGTGTCAATGGCGGAGACATGCGCCTGATGCTCGCGCTTCGCCGCAGCGGGCCTCCCTATGTCAAGAGGCCCACGGATCTGTTCCGAGCCCTGCTGGTGACTTCCGGCGCCATCACCAAGAAGGTCGATCGGCTTGTCGAGGCAGGCTATGTGGAGCGACTCCCCGATCCGAGCCACAGTGGCGGCTTTCTGGTGCACCTGACAAAGGCAGGCTTGCAGACGGTGGAGTTGGCGGTCGAGTACCTGGCCAACCACTCCGCACTCGCTCCAGCGATGTCGCAGCTTCCTCCGGACGAACGCAAGCGGGGGACGAATTTCGCGCTGCAAATCCTGTCCATGCTCGAAAGAACCGAAGCCTCGCTCGAGGAAGAGGTCGATGAGCCGCCCTCGCGACCACGCCATGTGCGACGCGCTGGCGGATAGTCAATCCGCGAAGCCTGGCAATGCCGTGCTCAGTGGCTATCACGTCGACATCGCTGCGGGCGGTCGTCACCAGGCCCGAGAGGTGGCTGACTATTCTCGAAATGCCACCCTTGCCGACGGAAGGCAGCGCGAAGATCGAAACACCACCCTGCGACTGCGATGCCGCCCTGACGAAATCGACCTGCCCTGCGACCGCGCCGATGTGATCGCTGCCGATGGCTTCGGCCGCCGGCGTGCCCCTTGCGATCACATCGCCTCGGCGCAAAGTGATTGTCTTGCTGATGTGTCCGGTCAGCGGCCCGAACGAGAACACCATGTCCGCGGTCGTACCATCCTGCATCGTCTCCCCGTCCAACGTGGTGGTAAGCCGTAGATTGCCGGCGTCGACTGCCGATCCGAGGGACCGGCCGCCAATCGGCAGCTACTTCCTTTGTGAGTCCAGTTGCTCGCTGTTCTTCACGACTTCCTGAGCTCTCGCATAACTCTCGATCAGCAACTGGTACGGCGGGAACACGGCGCTGTAGGCTTCGGCCCACTGCCCCGCATCTTCGCGGCTCCAGGTCTTCTGGATCTCGGAGCACACGCCGGCGGTATCGATCGGCACCACGCCCGCCTGCACGACGCGCGCCAGCGTGATCTCCTGGGCCATCTTCGAATAGGTGCCTGAAGCGTCGATCACCGCAAACACCTTGTAGCCTTCATTCACCGCCGCGATGCTCGGGAAGGCCATGCATACGCTCGTGATGGTGCCGGCGATGATCAGTGTGCCGCGGCCGGTGGCCTTCACTGCAGCGACGAACTCGGGGTTGTCCCACGCATTGATCTCACCCCTGCGTGCCACGTACTCGGCATGCGGCGCGTACTTGTGGACTTCAGGGATCAAAGGCCCGTTCGGACCCTGCGGGACCGAGGCCGTCGTGATGACAGGAATCCTTGCCAGCGTCGCCACCTTGGCAAGTGTGGTGACATTGGCGCGCAGCTCCGTCATCGGCATGTCCCTGGTAGCAAGCCCGCGCCTTCTGGAGAAGACGGGCACTCCTCAGTTGCCCGCGGACTTGTCCAAGCTCCCCAGCATGGACATGGGCATGCCCCAGAGCCAGCACGTTTGGAGTCTCATCGGCCCCAATGGCGCGCATGTGGATGTTCACCACAACCCGCGGTTCGTCACGCGCAGCATGCTGGCGCTTCGTGCGGGCGCTGCGTCGGGAGTGGGCGTGGTCCAACTCCCGACGATGATGGTGCGCGAGGAGATCGAGCGCGGGGTGTTAGTGCACGTGATTCCCGGCTGGGCACCTCGGCGCGAACTCATTCACGCTGTATTCGGCTCTCGCCGTGGTCTCCTGCCGGCTGTCCGAGCGCTGATCGATGACCTCGCCGAACGCTTCGCGCGGCTGGAAGAGGACTGACGCGAGCGAGCTGGTTGCCCTGCCAGGCGTGGATGCGCGGCCGGACACAAGGTCCTTTCTCAGGGGCCGAAACCTCCGACGAAAGCCACGCCGCCACCGCCCCACGCGCCCCAATCTGCATTGTTCAGCTCATCGTACTGAGCCTCTCGCAGATCCTCTTTGTTCATTTGTTGGTGATAGCGCATTTCCTGGTAAACCGAGTATTGCGCCGAGTTGCCAACGAGTGCCATTCCATTCGTGGAATCGCGCATCACGTAGTAAATGACTCCCTTGTACTTGACGGGTGTGACAGTGTCTTTGGGTAGCTTGGCGTAAATGGCCGACTGTTCAGGAGTCGTCGGCGTAACGATCTTGAAGCCCGCAGCAATTGCAATCTTGTCGCGGTCCGGGTGGCTGGTTGCGCATCCGGCGGCGGCCAACGCAATCAGCGCCATGCCGCAGATTCTCTTGAAGATGACTTTGAATTTGTTCATTGGTTTTTTGCTTGAAGTTGGCGACAGGTGACCAGACAACGCAGCAGTCCGTTTACTGTTTCTCGGATTGCTCTCGAAGCCTGCCAGCAATGTAACCCCTTGCCGCCGGAAAACTGTCCTTCCACGGGTACATTGCATGTCCACAGCCGAATCCGAGAACACCCGCATGCGCCGCGTCACATCCCTGGTCCTGATTGTCCTGCTCATCCTGATCGCCGCATGCACGACCTTGGCGCTCCAGCACTTCGATGAGCTCTACGGACCGGCCGACCCGAAGCGCTTCGACCATCCGCTTGCGCCAATGCCCGGAGAGTCCTATGCGCAGACGATCCAGCCGATCCTCGACCGCCGCTGCGTGGTCTGCCACGCCTGCTATGACGGACCCTGCCAGCTCAAGGCCACGGCCTGGGAGGGCTTGGCGCGAGGTGCCAGCAAGACGCCGGTGTACGACGCGTCGCGGCTGCTCGCGGCGACCCCCACGCGGCTTTTTGTCGACGCGCAGGAGCCTTCGCAATGGCGGGATAGGGGCTTCTTTCCGGTGCTCAACGAGCATGCGCCGACGCCCGAGGCCAATCGCACGGCCGGGCTGATGCACCGGCTTCTGGTGCTGAAGGAGAAGCATCCGCTGCCCACCAGCGGGATCGTGGGCGCAGGGCTCGATTTTTCAATCGGGCGCGAAGCGATGTGCCCGGCCGGTGCCGAGATCGACGCCTATGAACGCAAGATGCCGCTCGGCGGCATGCCCTTCGGCCTTCCGGGCCTGAGTCCGGCCGAGCAGAACCAGCTCAAGAGCTGGATCGAACGCGGCGCGCCTTACGAAGGCCCGCCGCCGCTGGCGCCGCTCGCGCAAGACCGCATCGCGGCTTGGGAGCGCTTCTTCAATGGCGATTCGCGCAAGGAGCGGCTCTTCAGCCGCTATGCGTACGAGCACCTGTTCCTCGCTCATCTCTATTTCGATGACGATCCCCAGCACCAGTTTTTCAAGATGGTGCGTTCGGCGACTGCGCCCGGCCAGCCAGTGCAATTGATCGCCAGCCGCCGGCCGGTCGACGATCCAGGAGTCGAGCGCTTTTACTACCGCCTGGTGCCGGAGCGCGAATCCATCGTTGCCAAGACTCATATGCCCTACGCGCTGAGTCCCGCCCGAATGCAGCGCTGGCGTTCGCTGTTTCTTGATGCGCCCTACACGGTCGATCGCCTGCCCGGCTACAGCGCCGATACGGCCGCGAATCCATTCGCAACCTTCGCCGCGCTACCCGTGGAGGCGCGCTACCGCTTCATGCTCGACGAGGCCGAGTTCACGATCATGGGCTTCATCAAAGGCCCTGTGTGCCGCGGCCAGATGGCACTCGACGTCATAGAGGACCGTTTCTGGGTAGCCTTTCTTGCGCCGGGTGGGCGCAATGATCAGGTGCAGGCAGACCTGCTCGCAAAGGACAGCAACCTGCTGCGCCTGCCAACCGGCAGCAGCAACGAGCAAGTGGTCACGCCTTGGATTCACTACGCGCGCCTGGAGAACGAATACCTGCGTGCCAAGTCAGCGTTCCTGGCCCGCAACATCGGCGGCCCCCAGCAGCAGAAGCTCGACCTGCAACTGTTGTGGGACGGTGATGGTCGCAATGACAATGCCGCACTCACCGTGTTCCGCCACTTCGACAGCGCCAGTGTCGTCAAGGGCATGGTCGGTGACGCGCCCAAGACTGCCTGGGTCATCGGCTATCCGCTGCTGGAGCGCATCCATTACCTGCTGGTTGCCAATTACGACGTGTTCGGCAACGTCGGGCATCAACTCAACTCGCGCCTCTACATGGACTTCCTGCGCATGGAAGGCGAGTTCAATTTCATCGTGCTGCTGCCGAAGGCACAGCGCATTGCGACACGCGACTATTGGTATCGATCCGACAGCCGTGCCGCACGCGATCAGGTCTACGGCGGCCCATCGACCACGCTGTCTGTCGACAGCGGCATTCACTACCAAACTGCAGATGCCCGACTCGAACTGATGGAGATAATGAAGAAGGGGCTAGCGCCGGTGCTGCCCCGGGAGTTCGAGCTGAGCCGCGCGGCGCCGCCTTTGCAGGGGCCGTTGCGCGAACTCGAGGCGGTGCGCGGCGCGTCATTGCAATGGCTTCCGGAGGAAGCCGCATTGGTGGTCGAGGCGCCCGGTGCCGCGCCAGCGACCTTCAGTCTTCTGCGCAACACCGCGCATGCGAGCGTGTCGCACCTGCTGGGTGAGCGCCGCGAATTGCGGCCGGACGAGGACACCCTGACGCTGGTGCCCGGTGTGATCGGCGCCTATCCGAATGCCTTCTACAGGGTTGACTCATCGCAGCTGCCGGCGATGGCCGACGCGATCCGGAAGCTGAAGTCTGAAAAAGATTACGCAGCCTTTTCGGAACGCTTTGCAGTGCGTCGCACCGACCCGGCCTTCTGGGCCGTGAGCGACGGGCTTGTCGAGCGGTACCGACGGGACCAGCCTGTTCAGGCCGGCATCCTGGACCTCAACCGCTTCGAGGACAGGTGACAGTCCTTCACACAGCGACGTGCTGACGGAGAAAAGCCAACTGGGCGCGGACGTTCTCGTCCAGGTAGCGTCCGTAGTAGGGCTGAAAATGATCCGATGCATGCAGAGCGAACTCTGCGTTCGGCATGCGTTCGGCTGCCTTGCGAGCGACAGCCGCCGGGATGATGCTGTCGTTCGATCCGGCAATGACGAGCGTCGGCACCCGTACCTTGTGCGCGCTGCGAATGGGGTTGTAGTAAGGAATCTTCAACAGCACTCTTGCGAGTACCTTGTTTTCCCACGTCACGTTGGCGATGTCCTTGAGCTTCTTCATCCCGCTCCATGCCTCGGGGCCTGTCAGCACGGCGAACTCGCCAGGCCGGCCGACGACGGGCAGGTAGTGCGGTCTGCCGAACAAGCTGCCAATGACATCGCGTATGCCAGCGGCAGTCAGCCGCAGAATGACCTTCGGGCTCAGCGAGCCAATCACACCCAGTCCACTCATCAGCGGATGCCCTGCAATGACCGCGGATACGCGATGACCGCGCGCCGCCATGCAGACTACGTGGCCGCCGGAGAGTGAAGTGCCCCACAGCACTATGCGCTGCCCATCCACCTCGTTCCTTGTCTTGACGAACCGAATGGCGGCATCCCAGTCCTGCAGGTGGCGGTCCGGATCGACCCAGTGCCGCGGTTGCCCTTCGCTGTCGCCGAAGTTGCGGTAGTCGAAGAGGAACACGGCATACCCGGCTTCGACGAAGCGCTCCGCGTGCGGACGCAGCATCGCCCGCACGCCGGCAAAGCCGTGTGCCATCACGATGACGGGAGGGCGATCTCCATGGCTCGGCAGCAGCAGGGTGGCCGCGCAGCGCAAGCCGCGGCTCATGAATGAAGAGTCGATGATTTCCACGGGATCTCTCAGGCGCCAACGGGAACAGGCGCGGCGCGCAAAGGTCCGCCGCGAAGCGATTCGACACCGAACTCCAGTGCGGAATCCTCCACCGGATCCTTGAGCAGCATCACACGGTCTTTTTCAGGGCTGTGCAGCACGCGCCATGGCAATCCGCGGCCTTGTCGCGGCAATATCGCTGCCCCGCGCTGCGCATAGCCTGACTGGAGCGCACCCGCGATCGTTTCGTCCTGCGCCTGGCCCTGCGGCGCGCGTGCCGTGACGACGTCGAGACCTTTGCTGTCCATGTGCTTGAGCAGCCGACAGACGTACCCTCCCGCCATGTCGACCTTCAAGGTCCAGGATGCATTGACGTAGCCGAAGACCCACGCCAGGTTGGGAATGTCCTGCAGCAAGACTCCCTTGTAGGTCATCAGTTCATTCACGGAACGAGTCTGCCCGTCGACCCGCAATTCCATGCCGCCAAAGCACTGCAGTTTCAAACCGGTCGCGGTCACGATGATGTCAGCTTCCAGTTCCTTGCCGGACTTCAGTCGGATGCCGTTCTCCGTGAAGCTGTCGATCTGGTCGGTCTCGATGGAGGCCTTGTCTGCCCGGATCGCCTTGAAGAGGTCGGCATCAGGCACTGCGCACAGGCGCTGATCCCACGGCTTGTAGTTGGGCGAGAAATGGCGCATGTCGAAGTCCTTGCCCAAGTGCTTCCTCACACCTGACAGCAGCAGCTTTCTCATCCGTTCGGGCCACCGCTTGGACGCCTTGTAGATCAGTCTCTGCAGGAACAGGTTGCGGGCACGTGCCATGCCGAAGACCCAACGGTCAGGCAGCACGCGCTGCAACACTTCCGAAATCCTGTCGTAGCCCGGCACGGAGAACACGTAGCTGGGCGAACGCTGCAACATGGTGATATGGGCCGTCTCCTGCGCCATGGTCGGAACCAGGGTCACGGCGGTCGCACCACTGCCGATCACGACAACTCGCTTGTTGCGGTAGTCCAGGCCTTCGGGCCAATGCTGGGGATGCACGCACTGGCCCTTGAAACGCTCTACACCGGGAAAGCTCGGGAGATAGCCCGCGTCGTAGTCGTAGTAGCCCGTGCAGCTAATCAGGAAGCTGCAAGTGAAGGTGCGGGTCTCACCGCTCTCCTCGTCGACTGCGCTGATGGTCCAGCACCTGTGCTCGCTCGACCACGATGCCTGCGTGGTGCGGACGCCAAAATGAATATTCTTGTCGACTCCGAACGCCCGCGCCGTATCGGCAACGTACCGTCGGATCGATGGCCCGTCCGCCAGGACCTTGAGTTCATGCCATGGACGAAATGCATAGCCGAAGGTGAACATGTCCGAATCCGAACGGATGCCTGGATAGCGAAACAGGTCCCAGGTACCGCCTATCGCTTTGCGGCGTTCGAGAAGGCCCACGCGCTTGTCCGGGCATTCCTTCTGCAGATGGCAAGCCATGCCGATGCCGGAAAGTCCGGCCCCGATGATCAGGACGTCGTAGTTTGTCTCCATGTGCTGTCGCCTCTGGTTATGTAGTGGCCACGAGTATTGCTGTGCGTCGACAGCTCTTCTTGACATTGGGAGACTAATCTTTGACAGTTTGAGACATGACAGCAATGGTCCGAGCGAGTGGATTGCAAGGCTATGCGGCGCTCATGCAGAGCATGGGCTGCAACCCGGCAGTGCTTCTGAAGCGACATCGAATGTCCTTGGCGTTGTTGGCAGACGAAGACGCAATGGTGTCGCTTCGCTCCGGCGTACAGCTTCTGGAAGCCAGCGCTTTCGAGACCGCCTGCCCCGACTTCGGTTTGCGGATGGCGCAGCTCCAGAATGTCAGCGCGCTCGGTCCGCTCGCGATCGTTTTGCAGAACGCACCCACTGTCAGGAGCGCGTGGGACTATGTGTCCAGCCATCTGTTCGTCCAGAGCCCCGGTCTCGGAATGAGCGTCCACGAGGATAGTTCGGTGGTCCAAGACGCAGCGGAAATTGCAGTCGAGATCCGGCTGCCTCGATTGCCCGCGCAACGACAGACGATTGATCTGTGCCTGGGCGACTGTCATCGCATTACCCGCTTGCTTGCAGGCAAGAATTACCACTTGCACGCGGTCACCCTGCCTCATGAGCCGCTTGCGCCACTCTCCGTCTACAGGCGATTCTTCGGGGCACCCGTGTTCACTGAGCAGCCGAGAGCCGCCCTGCACCTAAGCCGCGAAACCCTCGACGCAGACTTGCGCGACGCGAATCCTGCGTTGAGACAAATCACCGAAGACTATCTCGACAGGCACTTCCGCAACCCAGGCGAAAGTGTTTCGGCTCGAGTCCGCCTTGCCTTGCGGCGCACGCTCGGAACGCCGCGGGCCGACAAAACACACGTCGCCGAACTACTCGGCGTCCATCCCCGTACCTTGCAACGCCACCTTGCTGCCGAACGCACGACCTTCGAAGCGATTCGAGAAGACACCCGCAAGGAGGTTGCGCATCACTTTCTGCGTGAGACCCGTATTCCTCTTGGCCAACTCGCCCACCTGCTCGGCTTCTCTGAGCAGTCGGCCATGACACGATCTTGTCGCCGCTGGTTCGGCGCCCCACCTTCAGTGATACGCGGGCAAGAATCCAGTCTCGAGTCTGACTGAGGTCTGCCTCTGGGCGGCCCGCATGCTGGCAATGCCAGCGCTACTTGCGGACAACCGCCGCGCCGTTGGGACCGGCGCAGCCCGCCCGATACACGCCTTTGACGCAAGCGCCCGCAGAGGCGTCCAGCGGCAGCAGCACCATCATTCCGAACGCTGTGGCCGCAGCCAGCGAGTACCTGTGTTTCATGCGTTGTTCCTGTAGTCGAACGGCTGGCCCGCCGTCAAATTTCCGGCGGTCTCTCCCGGGCAGAGGGTACTGACAAATGCCGCGAGACGCACCTTCCCCAAAGGGCAGTAGACGGCGAGCGCGCGCGCGCCCAAAGTACTTGCGGATCAAAGAATGGACATTCGGCCTGGTCCGTTCCCATCCGCTCTGGAGATATATGAACCTGAACCTCAAAACAACCACTCGTCAGCTTGGCATTGCCTTGCTGGCCGTCTCGACGCTGATCGGGCCCGTGGGCGTTGCAATGGCCCAAGAGGCACCCGCGACAGCCACGGCACCTGCGAAGACATTCAAGGACGAACGCGCCCTCGGATTGCTCAAGGCCATGAGCGACACGCTCACGGCGGCGAAGACGCTCGACTTCAAGATTCGAGGCATCGTTCCGACGCCCTCTCCGACGGGGCAGTACGTCAGCCTGTTCGCTTCGTCGCGCGTCGTGATGCAGCGGCCCGACAAACTCTTCGTGACCTCGCGTGGAGACCTGTTTCCAAGCGACATCGTCTATGACGGCAAGACGGTGACAGTCATCGGCGCGGACCACAAGTTCTACGCGCAGCGCGAGGCAGCGGGCGGTGCCATCGAATCGCTCATGAAGAACGAGCTGCCAGGGTCGGATGCGACAACTCCGTTTCTGGATCTTCTCGTGCCGGATCCCTTCGCACTGTTGACGCGGGATCTTTCCAGCGCGTTCTGGGTCGGCCAATCGACTGTCGGCGGCGTCAAGACCGACCATCTCGCATTCACTGACGAGGGGCTGGACTGGGAAATCTGGATTGGTGCCAAGGACAAGCTGCCGCGCCTGATGGTCATCTCCTATCGCACTGGCGAGCGCCAGCCGACGTTCACCGTGGAGTTCTCCGACTGGAAGCTCGGTGCGCCGGTTGCGTCGCAGACCTTCAACGCGTCGATCCCCAAGAGCGCGCTGAAGCTCGAATTCAAGCAAATGGACGCCCTCAAGTGATCCTGCAAAAAGGCAATGTGATGAAGCATCTCAAGACACTCGTGTTCAGCGTCGCAATCGTGTCCGGTACGCTCGCGCCCTTGTCTGCCGCGAACGCATGGGTCGCCGCTGCCGGCGGCTGGCGCGGCGGGGCCGTCGCGGTCGGTGGCGTCCACCGGCCCTACTACCACCCCTACTATCGTCCCGCGGGCTGCTACGGGTGTGGTGCTGCAGCGGGTGCGGTCGCAGGAATGGCGGTCGGCGCGGCAGTCGCTACTGCGGCGCGACCTACCACTGTGGTGGTCCAACAGGCCCCGGCGGTGGTAGTCCAGCAGCCCGCCTACGTGGTCCACCCGAGCTTGCCGATCGGCACCCAGATCGCCAACGTACCGGGCGGGGCGAGGGAGATGGTCGTGAACGGCACCCGGTATTACCAGGCAGGGCCAACCTGGTACAAGCCCTACTTTGGTTCGAGCGGCGTCTACTACGAAGTCGTGCCGGCGCCATAGGGCGCGCGAGATTGCAGCGCGGGCTTGGCGGCCGGGGCGGCCAGTCCCCGTTTGATCTTCGATGCATGAGGTTTATCGCACTGACCTTGGTGCTTGGTGCTGCGGTCTTCGCCTCTTGCGTAGCGGCACAACCGGCAGACCTCGTGCTGACCGAGGCCAAGCTTCAACAGCGCGTGAACGGTGTGCTCGCGTTGATGAGCTATTCCGTTGTGCCCGACCTCGTTTCGAGTTCGCTATCGATCTCCAGTCCCAATACTGGAAATCCGACGATTGCCATGTCTCAGCTCGCTGGTGGATTCACCGTCAGCCAATCCTTTCCGCTCTACCTCGAAGGAGGACTTGCGGCGAGCCGCTACGACCCGACGTTCTACGCGACTAACGGCAGTCAGGAGCGACCGGTCCCTGTGAAATGGAACAACGGCGCGTTGACCGGCGGAATAGGATGGGACTTCCCCTTGATTCCAGAACTCAAGTTCAGACCTATCGTCAATGTCGCGCTCGGACGCGTCGCAAGCGACTTGGCAATAGCCAGAGCCCTTCTCGGCCCCAATGGGGGGCCCGAGTTCGATTTTCTCGACAGAGGCCATCTCACGGCCTACGGCTTTGGCGGCTCACTGATGCTGGACTACGAGCGATATCGGCCGGAGGATGAGATCGACGTCGAGCTGCGCTACACCAACATCCGGCTGCAAAGTCGCAGCAGCAGTTCACTGGCCGTACAGGGCCACGCCGACGCCATCACCGCCAGTCTTTGGAGCCGCTACCGGGCTCCGACCGGATTCACGGCAATGGAGCGCCCATTGCGCTATGTACTGGAGTACGCATACACACGCTATCTCGGCGACCAGGCAGGGGTGTTGGGGTTCTCTTCGCTGAATTCGGTCGGAATCGGCCTCGAGCTTGATTCGAGTGCGCGCGACCTCTTCATTACCCGCACGCGACTCGTTCTGCGTCACATGTTCGGTCACGCGGTGTCGGGGTTCTCGGTCGGACTGGCAGTCAGCTTTTAACGTTCCGCCGGCAAACTCCGCATCTCAGTCGGCCACGCGCCGGATCGCCTCGAGCACATCGGCTCCCGCCTCGCTTTTGAGAAAGTAGGCCGCACAGCCGATGTCCCGTGCCGCAGCCCGGGTCTCAGGGTCGTCGTGCGCAGTAATGAAAATGAATGGCGGGTGCCCGCCCTGCGCGACCATGTACTGAGCCAATTCAATGCCCGATAGGCCCCCGAGCTGGATGTCCAGCAACAGACAGTGGAACCGGGGTTTCTTCGCGTCCGCGAGGAACTCTTCTGCCGAGCCGTAGGTAACCGGCTGCATGCCGGACGCGCGCAGCAGCCTGCCAAGCGATCGGCAAAGGCTGTCGTCATCATCGACGACGGCAACGTAAAAAGGAGTGATGGTGCTCATCGGGAGTCACCTTCTACTTTGGGCGCCTCCGAAGTCGCCGTCTACTGCCCCTTAGGGAAGGTCGGAGTGGGCAGCTACCTACCACCGAGACTGCTATACCTCAAGGCAAGGGTGCGTCGACCCTGCCCTTTGGTGCAGTTGCCAACTCACTGATGCCGCTGGCATCATGCCGCCGAACGCTGCAACACTGCAGTGACGACACTGCACGCAAAGGGCAAACATGAAAGCGAAACGGAAGATATGGCTCACGGTGCTTGCCGGGGCGATCAGCCTGACGGTTGGCTGCGCGAGCAAACTCGATCCAGTCAGCCAGGCGGCCAAGGCCGATGCTGCGAAGGGAGCGGCAGTGCCCAGCATTGCCGAGACCAAGGCGATCGCCGAAGAGGCCTTCGTCTATGGTCTTCCGATCGTGATGAACTATGCGGTGATGTACGAATTCGCCGTGGATTCGAAGTCGAGCCAATTCAAGGCGCCGTTCAACAAGATCAATAATCAACACCATGTCGCCACCTATGAGGACACGGCGATCGTCACCCCCAACAGCGATACGCCCTATTCCTTTGTCTGGCTTGATCTGCGCGCCGAGCCGATAGTGGTCTCCGTGCCTGCAGTGGATAAGCGGCGTTACTACTCCGTGCAGCTCATCGACGGCAACACCTACAACTACGGCTACATCGGCACTCGCGCCACGGGCAGCGCACCGGGCAACTACCTGGTGGTTGGCCCGGACTGGAAAGGCGAGACTCCGGCGGGAATCAAGAAGGTCTTCACCTCGACCACCCCGTTTTCACTCGCACTGTTTCGGACACAGCTGTTTAACCCGAAGGACATCTCGAATGTCGAGAAGGTGCAGGCAGGCTACAAGGCGCAGCCGCTTTCCGCATTTCTCAACCGACCCGCGCCGCCTGCCGCCCCGGCCCTCAACTTCCTGCCGGCGACCACGGCCGGGATCAAGCAGAACTACTTCGAGTATCTCGACGCGGCGCTTCAGTTCGTGCCCGTGACACCCGAAGAAAAGGAGCTGCGCGCCAGGCTTGCCCGCATCGGCATCGGCCCAGGCAAGACCTTCGAGTTCAAGGATCTATCGCTTGAACACAAGGGTGCCGTTCTGCTGGCCATGAAGGAAGGGGACGAGAAGATCGACAAGTACGTGGCCACTGGCGTGAAGAACATCAACGGTTGGAACGTCGGCTCGTTCTTTGGCGATCGCGCCTACTACAAGGGCGACTGGCTCAAGCGCGCTGCAGGCGCCAAGTCCGGCGTGTACGGCAACGACGACGTCGAAGCGATGTATCCCATCACTCGCGTGACAGCGACGGGCGAGACGATCGACACCAGCAAACGCAACTACACCATTACCTTCCCTGCCGGGCAGTTGCCGCCCGTGAACTCGTTCTGGTCGGTGACGATGTACGACGGCAAGAGCCAGCTGCTGATCAAGAACCCCATCAACCGCTACCTCATCAATTCGCCGATGGTCTCGGCGATGAAGAAGAACGCCGACGGCTCGCTGACGCTCCACATCCAGAAGGACTCACCGGGCAAGGCGCTCGAAGCCAACTGGCTGCCGGCGCCGAATGACACCGTCTACCTGGTAATGCGTCTGTACTGGCCCAAGGAGTCGCCGCCTTCGATCCTGCCAGCAGGAGCAGGCACCTGGAAGCCGCCCGCAGTCGTGGCGTCGAAATAGGCCTCTGCTGGCGAGCTTCAGTTCGTCGCCAAGACCTATGAAGGCTCGCACCCTGCTCGCGAGCCGCTGCCTTCTAGGCGCGGCACTGGCGCTCACCGCAGTGCACAGCCACGCGGACGAGGGCGGTGTGCCCTTCTGGTTCTCGGGCCAGTATTCGAGTCTTTCTGCCACACCGGCCACGCCCGGCTGGTCACTCACCACGATGGGCTACGGCTACAGCGGCAGCGCCTCGACGGGCAAGCTGCTGCCGAGAGGCAACACCGTGTCGGCGGGGGTGAGTTCCGATGTGGCGTTGCTGCTCGCACAGCTAAGCTACGCGCCAGAGACCCAGTGGCTGGGCGGCCAGGCTTCTCTGGGCGTGGGCTTCGGCTACGGCAGGAACTCGACGAAGGCAGACATTTCAACGTCCGCCCTCGGCACCGAGCTAAAGCGCACCGATACGACCAACGGCTTCACTGACCTTTACCCGATCGCCAGCATCGCCTGGACACAGGGCGTGCACAACTGGATGACCTACGCGACGGGTGATGTCCCGGTGGGCGCCTACGACAGCAAGAGACTCGCGAACATCGGTATTGGGCATGCGGCCTTCGACGCCGGTGGCGGCTACACCT
Source organism: Variovorax sp. 01N429 (assembly GCF_056399425.1). NCBI lineage: Bacteria > Pseudomonadati > Pseudomonadota > Betaproteobacteria > Burkholderiales > Comamonadaceae > Variovorax > Variovorax sp. 01N429. The sequence goes on from NZ_JBFTRG010000010.1 coordinate 275,513, forward strand.
ATCTGGATCCGCAGAGCGGGCGCGAGTTCTCGGTCGTGGGGGGCCTCACCTACAACTGGGAGAACTCCGACACGAACTACAAGAATGGGGTCGACTCGCATATCGATTGGGCGGCGTCCCAATTCCTCTCGGCCAATTGGGAGGTCGGGCTGGCAGGCTACGTGTACTACCAGCTGACCGGAGACAGCGGATCGGGTGCCAAGCTTGGGCCGTTCAAGTCCCGGGTTGCAGCCGTCGGACCCGAAATCGGATACGCATTCAAATTAAAGGGTCTGCCGGCCTATGCCAATTTGCGCGCTTCTACGAGTTCTGGGCGCAGAATCGCATCTCAGGCTACTCGGTGTTTGCAACGTTGGTACTGCCACTCGGGAAATGAAGCCTCACTGGGTGCCGAGCGCGCAATTCACACCGCCTTTTGCAAGGCTCCGGCAGATCCCATGGGCCTCGGCACCGGCTTGGCAGTCTGATCTGTCAATGAGGCTGGCAGCGTAAAGCGCAGGCTTGCGCCGCCACCTTCGTTGTTCTCGGCCCATAAGTGCCCGCCGTGCGCCTCGATCAACGAGCGCGAGATCGACAGGCCCATGCCCATCCCGGCGGATTTGGTCGTGAAGAACGACTCGAAGATTTGCTCCGTTCGCTCCCTGGCAATGCCGGCACCCGTGTCGTTGACGGCGATCTCGACCGTGCCGGCGGCACGGCGCATTGCGCTGACCACAATGCGCCGGCCCTTGCCTGCGGCTTCATCGATGGCGTCCATGCCGTTGGAGATGAGGTTGAGCAGCACCTGCTGCAGATGGATCCGATCACCCAGCACCGCAGGCAGACCGTGCGCAACTTGCAAGAGCACCCGAATGTGCCGCGCCGCCGCATCGGGGCGCACCAGCGCGGTGGCGTCCTCCAGCAGCTCATCGACCTTCAGGGGAACGACTTCGATTTCGTGGCGCCGCAGCATCGCGCGCATGCGGTCGATCACGGCACCGGCGCGCTGATCATCGGCGCGGATGTCTTC